>DATHFL010000023.1:0-3657 GCA_035318125.1 Solirubrobacterales bacterium
GATCGCGCCCTGGAACTTCTGCTGCAGGATCGAGGAGGAGTTGTTGGCGAAGGCGTTGATCGACCAGGCCATCATGATCAAGCCGGGAATGACGAAGACGACGTAGTCGATCCCGTGCAGGTCCCCGACCCGCGAGCCGAGGGCGGCGCCGAAGACCGAGATGTAGAGGAAGGTTTCCAGCAGCGGGGCGCCGATCGTCTGCTTCTTGATCTTCATGAAGCGGTTGACCTCGCGGCGCCAGAGCGTCGCGAAGCGGATCTGCGCGGCGCTCACGCCTCGACCTCGGGGGTGACCTCGATGTGCGAGCGCGAGAGCTCCTTGCGCCCGACCAGGGCCAGGTAGGCGTCCTCGAGGTTCGGCACCTCGAAGCGCTCGGCCAGCTCGGTGCTGCTGCCCTCGGCGACGATCTGGCCCTCGGCGATGAAGGCGATCCGGTCGCAGAGCTGCTCCGCCTCCTCCAGGTAATGGGTGGTGAGGAGGATCGTCGTCCCCTCCTGGTTGATTTTCTGGACGTAGTGCCAGAGCTCGAGGCGCAGCTCGACGTCGACGCCGGCGGTCGGCTCGTCGAGGATCAGCAGGCGGGGGCGGTGCATCATCGCCCGCGCCAGGATCAGCCGCCGTTTCATCCCACCGGAGAGGGTGCGGGTGCGTTCGCCTCGCTTCTCGGTCAGGGAAAAGGTCTCCAGCAGCTCCTTGGTGCGCTCGCGGCGGTCCCTGCGCGGCATCCCGAAATAGCCGGCGTGGTAGTCGAGCGTCTCCTCGACCGTGAGGAACCAGTCGAGGTTCGGCTCCTGCGGCGCCAAGCCGACCGCCTGGCGCGCCTCGGCGTAGTTGTCGATCGCGTCGTGGCCGAAGATCTCGATCGAGCCGCCGGTCGGCTGCGCGAGCCCGGTCGTGCAGTGGATCAGCGTCGACTTGCCAGCGCCGTTGGGGCCGAGCAGCCCGTAGAAGGCGCCCTCCTCGATCTCGACCGAGACGCCGCGCAGCGCCTCGACGCCGGTCGAGTAGCGCTTCGCGAGATCCTGGATGTCGAGGGCGAGCTCGGCCATGCCGGCACGACTCTAACCAGCCGCGGCGTTCGTCCTTTGTAGCCCTATGGGCGAATAAGGACGAACGCCGCTCCCGTGCCGTATAAGTGGCCCGTGCCCGCGCCGCTGCTCGCCGTCGACACCCCCTCGATGCTCTTCCGCGCCTTCTACGCGCTGCCGAAGACGATCGTCGGGCCGGACGGGAGGCCGGTCAACGCGCTGCTGGGGGCGGCGAACCTGATCCTCAAGGAGGTCGAGCTGCACGCGCCGCGAGCGGTGGTGCTCTGCTTCGGGCCCGACGCGGCCGCCTACCGGACCGAGCTCTATCCCGCCTACCACGCCGAGCGCGAGGAGGCGATGCCAGCGGAGCTGCCGCATCAGTTCGCCGACTCGCGGGAGTTCTTCGAGGCGTTCGGGTGGACCGTCGCGGTCGCGGGCGACCTCGAGGCCGACGACCTGCTCGGGACCTATGCGCGGCTGGAGGCGGAGGCCGGCGGGCGGGCGCTGCTGCTGACCGGCGACCGCGACATGTACCAGTGCGCGAGCGACGACGTGACCGTGCTCTACGTGCGGACCGGCGGCAAAGGGGCCGAAGAGGTCGGCCCGGCGGAGGTGCGCGAGCGCTACGGGATCGGCCCCGAGCTGGTGCCCGACTTCATCGCCCTGCGCGGCGACCCCTCCGACGGCCTCCCCGGGGCCAAGGGCGTCGGCCCAAAGACCGCGGCGGAGCTGCTGCGCCAGCACGGCTCCCTGGAGGCGATCCTCGACAACGCGATCCGCGAGCGGCGGCCGGCGCTGCGCGGGGCGCTGATCGAGGGCCGCGAAGACCTGCTCGTGTTCAAGGACATCGCGACGCTGCGCGACGCCGGCGTCGAGCGGCCCCCGGACGCGCCAACGGATTGGGCCGGCGCCGCCGCCGCGGCGCGCGAGCGGGGGATGAAACGGCTGGCGGAGCGGCTGGAAGCGACAAGGTAGGCGCCTTTGTCAACCACTGGCTTACAAGAGCGCCTTGCCCTCCTCGACCGCGGCCAGCTGCGCAAGCGCTGGCGCTACGTCGGGCTCTTCGCCGAGGAGCTGATGCTGTGCGCGGCGCGGGCCGAGGTCGGGCCGCTGACCCAGTCGTTCTGGGTGATGTGGGACCGCGAGGCGCGGCGGCACTCGGCGCACACGACGCAGCGACCGGGCAGCCGCGAGGTGACGTTCGACGGCTCGCGCCTGGAGATCGACGGCCCCGGCCTCCGCGCCAGCCTGCGCCTCGGCGAGATCACCCCGATCGAGACCACCTGCCCCAGCGGTCGCAGTCAGGCCTGGACCCGCAAGCGGGCCGGGGTGCCGATCGAGGGCACGGTCGAGGTGCCGGGACGACGCTGGCAGGTGAGCGGTCGCGGCGTCGACGACGAGTCTGCCGGCCATCACCAGCGCCACACCAGCTGGCGCTGGTCGGCGGGGGTGGGCGAGTCGGTCGAGGGGCGCAGCCTCGCCTGGAACCTGGTCGAGGGGATCAACGACCCGCCGAGCGGCAGCGAGCGGGCGATCTGGGTCGACGGCGAGCCGGCCGAGCCGCCCCCGGTCCGCTTCCACGGCGACGGCGTCGACCTCGCCGACGGCTCCCTCGCCTTCGCCGAGGAGTCCGAGCACCGCCGCAACGAGAACTACCTCCTCTTCCGCTCCCGCTACCGCCACCGCTTCGGCAGCTTCAGCGGCTCACTCGGCGGCCTGGAGCTGGCAACCGGCCTCGGCGTGATGGAGGAGCACGACGCCCTCTGGTGATTGTTTCCAGAATCCCGAGCCCCTATAGGGGCCAAAAGTCTGGAAACGACTCAGGCGCGGTGCTCGGGGTTGGGGAAGTCGAAGCGGCAGCCGGCTTTCCATTCCTCGGGCTGGTTGCCGTGGGCGGGGATGCCGCCGGCGTCCTTGAGGATGCGGGCCAGGTGCATCAGGTTCCAGGCGGCGAAGGTGGTGTTGCGGTTGGTGAAGTCGTTGTCGGGGCCGCCCGAGCCCTCGTCTAGGTAGGAGGGTCCGGGGCCGGCCTCGCCGATCCAGCCGGAGTCGGCCTGGGGCGGGATCGTGTAGCCGAGGTGCTGGAGCGAGTAGAGGACGTTCATCGCGCAGTGCTTGATCCCGTCCTCGTTGCCGGTGACGATGCAGCCGCCGACGCGCCCGTAGTAGGCCCACTGGCCTTCCTCGTTGAGCAGGTGCGAGTTGCCATAGAGGCGCTCGATCACGTGGGTGGCGACGGAGGACTTCTCCCCCAGCCAGATCGGCATCCCGAGGACGAGGATGTCGGCGGCCATCACCCGCTCGTAGATCTGCGGCCACTCGTCGCGCTCCCAGCCGTGCTCGGTCATGTCGGGCCAGACCCCGATCGCGATCTCGTGGTCGATCGCGCGGATGCAGTCGACCTCGACCCCGTTGCGCCGCATGATCTCCATCGAGACGTCCATCAGTCCCTGCGTGTTCGAGACCTCGGGGCTGCGCTTCAGCGTGCAGTTGACGAAGAGCGCGCGCAGGTCGGAATAGTCGGTCTCGCTGCGCTCGCACAGCTCGGCTTGCTTCGGGGTCAGCTCGGTCATCGCTCCTCCTGGTCGGGTGGCCGGGCCGACTATCTCACGGCCCGACGGGAGCGGCG
>DATHFL010000024.1:0-6002 GCA_035318125.1 Solirubrobacterales bacterium
GGCGCGGCTGGAGCGGATCCGCCGCGAATCCCCGCTCGACCCGGCGAGCGAGCACCCGGTCGCCCAGGTGCTGCGGTTGAACCAGCCGATGATCTGGCGCGACCTCACCTCGCCCGAGGTTGTCGACAAGGTCGCCCAGAACGAGGACCACCTGCAGCTGATGAAGGAAGCCGGCTACAACTCGGCCGCGGTGGTGCCGCTGGTCGCCCGCGGGCGCACGATCGGCGCCCTTTCCTTCCTCCACGCCCACAGCAACCTCCGCTACGACCCCGGTGACCTCGAGTTCCTCACCGAGCTGGGCGAACGGGCGGCGCTGGCGCTGGACAACGCCCGCCTCTACCGCGAGCGCGACCGGGTCGCCAAAAACCTGCAGCGGGGGCTGCGGCCGCCGCGGCCGGCGGCGGTGCCGGGGCTCGACATCTCGGTCGTCTTCGAGGCGGCGGGCGAGGGAATCGACGTCGGCGGCGACCTCTACGACGTCCTCCCCCACGAGGACGGCTGCTGGATCCTGATCGGCGACGTCGCCGGCAAGGGGAGCACCGCGGCGGGGGTCTCGGTCGCGGTGCGCCACTCGGTGCGGGGATTGGTCCGGGAGATCGGCGAGCCCGACGAGGTGCTGCGGCGGGTCAACGAACTGCTGCTGGGCGGTGAGAGCCTCAACGACTTCGCGACGGCGATGCTGGCGCGGCTACAGCGCGAGGAGCAGGGATGGCGGATAACCCTCGCCTCGGCGGGGCACCCTCCCGCCGTGCTCGCGACCGAGGCGGGGCCGGAGTTGCTCGGCGGCGGCTCGGTGCTCGGTGCCTGGCAGGAGGCGAAGGTGGAGCGCCACGAGCGCCGGCTCGGCTCCGGCGACACCCTCGCGCTCTGCACCGACGGCTGGCTGGAGGCGGGGCCGGTCGCCTCCCACCAGGGGCCGGAGACCTTTGCCGAGATGACGCAGTCGCTCGCCGGGCTCGAGCTCGAGGAGGTGACCGAGCGCCTGCGCGCCGACGCGGTCGGGCGCAGCGCCGGGGCGCTGCGCGACGACCTCGTCGTCCTCGCGCTCCGGCCCCGGGCCGATGCGCTCGCCGGCGAGGCGCCGGCCGAGCTCGCGGTCAGCGCCTAGCTTTTTTCGCGCTGGCGCGTTTTTTGGGCGCTTTGCGTTTGCGGGCGCTCGATTTTTTCGCCGCCGGCGATTTGCGGGCGGTCGATTTCGTCGCTTTGCGTTTCGTCGCTTTGCGTTTGCGCGCGGGCGAGGCGCCATTGCGCAGGGCGGCCGGGATCTCCTCCCGAACCACCGCGCCGGTCAGCGACTTGATCTGGCCCTGGAGGAAGTTCGCCATCCGTTCCTCCTCGCGGCGGATCGCCCGCGCCAGTTTCGCGGTCTCCGAGTCGCGGACCCTTTCCGCCAGGGTCTCGATCGCCAGGTAGGTGGCAATCTCCTCGTGCTCGTTGAAGTACTCGGTCTTGGCGTTCTTCAGCATTTTCTCCTGCTCGCCGCTGCCGCGGACCGCGTGCAGCGGGCCCTTCGCCGCCGCCGTCAGCTTGCCGACCGCGCTCTGCAGGGTCGTCCCGCCGCCGCCGAGTTTCTTGATCCGGCGCTCGACCGCTTTGGCGTGCGCTTTCGTCTCTTTCAGGTGCTGCTGCAGCCGTTTCTTGTAAGGGCCTTTGACGGTCATCGCGATGTGAGCCTGCAGAGCAGTCTCCAGTTCGCGCTCCTTGCCGTAGGCCTCGCTCAGGTACTGGACCAGCTTCGAGTCACGCTCGTTGATGTCGGCCATCGCGATCTCCGCCTCCTTGGTCGCTCGTTGCTGCGCTTTGTACCCCGCGCCAAGCAGGCGAAACGACAACCCAACTGCATCAAATTTCCTACCCAGCAGGGATGAAATTCGATGCAGTTCGGGGGATTGAGGCAGTTCGGGAGAGGGTGGCCTGCACCGGCAGACCCACGGCGACTGGAAGCACGCTTCCATGCGGGTCTACCGGCACAAGCTGCGACACCTCGGGCGCTGCCCGAGGTAGCTCTCTCAAAGCCGGCCGAGCAAGAGCAAGATGAGGAGGATGATCGCGATCAGGCCGAGAATTCCGCCGGCGACTGCCACCTTCAGCAGCACCAGCACAATCGCAATCACGATCAGGGCAGCGATTAAGGCACCGACCATCAACAGCTCCTCTCTCTAGAACCCGACGCGGACGCCGCCCCCTTACCCGCCGCCCGGATCGGGAAACCAATCCGCCCTAATTCGGACTAGAGGCCTTGGGCGAGGCGGGCGATGCCGGCGCGCTCGAGGCGCAGGACCTTCCAGTCGTCGAGGCGCTGGGCGCCGAGCTTGGCGTAGAAGTTGAGCGCCGGCTCGTTCCAGTCGAGCGCGACCCATTCGAGGCGGACGTGGCCGCGCTCCTGGGCCAGCTGCGCCAGGTGCTCCATCACCGCGCGGCCGATGCCGCCGCGGCGGTGCTCGGGGCGCACGTAGACGTCCTCCAGCCAGATCCCCGAGCGGCACTCGAAGGTCGAGAAGGTGGTGAAGAAGATCGCGTAGCCGACCGCCTCGCCGTCGCTCGTCTCCAGCAGCAGCGCCTCCGCCGCCCGCTCCTCGAACAGCGAGCGCCGCAGCACCTCGGCGTCGCCGGTGACCTTGTCGGCGAGCTTCTCGTAGGCGGCGAGCTCGAGGATCAGGTCGAAGAGGACCTCGGCGTCGGCCTCGCCCGCCGGCCGGATCTGGACGTCGTTGGCGGTGGCCATTCGCGCTCCGCAGCCTAGCCGCGAAACCGCGGCGCCTCCCTACGCCCTGCCCTCGAACTCGTACTCGCGCAGGAAGCCCTCGAAGAGGCGGCGGTGACCCTGCTCGTCGCGGAGGATGTCGATCACCATGTCCTGGGTGACCGGGTCGATCCCCTCGGTCTCCTCGACGATCTGGGTGTAGTGCTCGATCGCGCCGGTCTCGGCCTTGATCACGCCCCGGATCACGTGGATGACGTCGGTCTGCTCCTCGGGCGGCTGCAGGAAGCTCTGCTCGGCCGAGAACTCTTCCGAGCCGGGGACGACGCCGTAGAGCTCCTTGATCCGTTTCGCGAATTCGCGCGCGTGGCCGAGCTCCTCTTCGATGTCCTCGGCCAGCGACTCGCGGATCTCCTGCGCCCGCACCCCGTCGAGGTTGGTCGAGGCGGCGAGGTAGCTCATCACCGTCTCGATCTCCATCCAGTAGGCCCTGGTCAGCAGCGCGACGATCTCTTCCCGGTTGCCGGAGCTCTCGCCGCTGAAGATCCCCTTGTCGAGGCTGTTCGTCTCCATCTCTTCCTCTCTCCTTCCGGCTCGCGGTCGCCTGGTCGTCCTCTCCCGAGCGGCTACCCGGCACCGGGCGGGGGAAACCGCCGCAACCGCGCGGGGATCGACCATCTAGGCTGCCCCGCCATGGACACCATCGACCAGCTGCTCGAGAACAACCAGAAGTTCGCCGCCGGGCTCGCCGAGCGCCACCTCGACGTCGAACCGCAGCGCCACCTGGCGATCGTCACCTGCATGGACTCGCGGCTCGACGTCTTCGCCGCGCTCGGCCTCGGCGACGGCGAGGCGCACATCCTCCGCAACGCCGGCGGCGTCATCACCGACGACGTGATCCGCTCGCTGGCGATCTCCCAGCGCCGGCTGGGTACCCGCGAGGTGATGCTGATCCACCACACCGACTGCGGCATGCAGAAGATCACCGACGACGGCTTCCGCATGGAGCTGCAGGAGACGACCGGGCTGGCGCCCTCCTTCGCGATCGAGTCCTTCACCGACGCCGAGGCCGACGTGCGCCAGTCGATCCTGCGGGTCCGCCACTCCCCCTTCCTCCCCCATCGCGACGTGGTGCGCGGGTTCGTCTACGACGTCGACACCCACCGGCTGGCCGAGGTGGAGGTGCCGGAGTAGCGGTGGCGACCGTCGCCCCCTACGGCTCCTGGCGCTCGCCGATCGACGCGGCGACCGTCGCCCGCTCGGGGCGGCGGCTGGCGGCGCCGGCAATCGCCGGCGACGGGGCGGTCTGGTGGGCGGAGGGCCGACCGACCGAAGGCGGCCGGGTGGTGCTGATGCGGCGGCCGCCGGGGGGCGAGCCGGAGACGGTGACGCCGGCGGGGGTCAACGTCCGCACCCGGGTCCACGAGTACGGCGGCGGCGCCTGGCGGCTGGTCGATTCCGACCTCGTCCTCTTCGCCGACTTCGCCGACCAGCGCCTCTACCGGCAGCGGCTGGGCGAGGCGCCGGTGGCGATCTCGCCCGAGCCGGCGGTGCCGGCCGCGCTCCGCTACGCCGACATGCGCCTCTCCCCCGACGGCCTCACCGTCGTCTGCGTTCGCGAGAGCCACGGCGAGGGCGAAGCCGTCAACGAGATCGTCTCGCTGGCAATCGACGGGGGCGGCGAGCCGCAGGTGCTGGCGAGCGGTCGCGACTTCTACTCGTTCCCGCGGATCAGCCCCGACGGCAACTGGCTCGCCTGGACCTGCTGGGACCACCCGAACATGCCCTGGGACGGGACCGAGCTCTGGGTCGCGCCGCTGGAGGACCCGGGCCAGGCGCGGCTGGTCGCCGGCGGCGCCGAGGAGTCGGTCTTCCAGCCCGAGTGGAGCCCCGGCGGCCTCCTCCACTTCGCCTCCGACCGCGACGGCTGGTGGAACCTCTACCGCGCCCGCGAGCCCGGCGCCGAGCTCAGCGGCGAGGAGGGGGCGCAGGTGCAGCTGACCGAGGAGGCGGCCGACTTCGCCCACCCGCAGTGGCTCTTCGGCGGCGCCACCTACGCCTTCCTCGACAGCGGCGCCCTCACCTGCGTGCGCTGCGCGGGCGGCGAAGAACGGCTCTTCCTGCTCGAACCCGAGGGCTGGGAACCGGCCGACCTCGGGCTGCCGTTCACGTCGTTCGGCTACCCGGCGCTGTCGGCTCGCGACGGCAAGGTCGCCTTCGCCGCCGCCAGCCCCGAGGGCGAGCCGGCGATCGTCGTCTACAACGTCGAGCGGGGCGAGACCGAGGTCGTCCGCACCTCCAGCGAGGAGCCCGTCGACCCGGCCTACGTCTCGCGGCCGCGGCCGATCGAGTTCGCGACCGGCGAGGGTGAGACCGCCTACGGCTTCTACTACCCGCCGGCGAATCCCGAGTTCGAGGCGCCGGAGGGGGAACTGCCGCCGCTGATCGTCGAGAGCCACGGCGGCCCGACCTCCCACGCCACCCCCGCCCTCGATCGCGAATTCCTCTACTGGACCAGCCGCGGGATCGGGGTCGTCGACGTCAACTACCGCGGCTCCAGCGGCTACGGCCGCGCCTACCGCAACAAGCTGCGCGGCGGCTGGGGCGTGGTCGACACCGAGGACTGCCTCAACGCCGCCCTTCACCTCGCCGCGGAAGGCGAGGCCGACCGCGAGCGGATGGCGATCCGCGGCGGCTCGGCCGGCGGCTACGCGACCCTCTGCGCGCTGACCTTCCACGACGCCTTTGCCGCCGGCGCCAGCTACTTCGGCGTCGCCGACGTCGAGGCGCTCGCCCGCGACACCCACAAGTTCGAGTCCCGCTACCTCGACCGCCTGGTCGACCCCTATCCCGAGCGTGCCGACCTCTACCGCGAGCGCTCGCCGATCCATCACGTCGAGGGTCTGCAGGTGCCGGTGATCCTCTTCCAGGGCCTCGACGACGAGGTGGTGCCGCCGAACCAGGCGGAGACGATGGTCGCGGCGCTGGAGCGCAACGGCGTCCCCCACGCCTACCTCCCCTTCGAGGGCGAGGCGCACGGCTTCCGCCGCTCGGAGACCAACATCCGCTGTCTCGAAGCGGAGCTCTACTTCTACGGGCGGATCATGGGCTTCGAGCCCGCCGACGAGATCGAGCCGGTCCCGATCGCCCACCTAGAGGGCGAAACCGCAGCGTGAGCGGCGCCTGGCAGGGGGTGCTCTACCTCCACCTGATCGCAATGGCCTACTTCCTCGGCGGACAGCTGCTGCTCGCCGCCGCCGTGGTCCCGGTCGAGCGCCGCAACCCCGACCCCGACCGACTG
>DATHFL010000025.1:0-3097 GCA_035318125.1 Solirubrobacterales bacterium
CGCTGCGGTCGATGGCGCTCGGGGCGATGACCGTGGTCGCCGTCTCGATCCTGACCGCGACGACGCTGCTGCCGGCGCTGATCGCGGTCCTCGGCGACCGCGTCCTCCCCGGCGGCGTCGTCGGCCGGGTCGAGGCCTTCTTCCGGCGCCGCTTCTACCGTCGCCGCACTCCCGAGCAGCTCGCCGCCGGCAAAAACCGCTTCTGGCGGGCCTGGACCGAGCGGGTGATGGCGCGGCCGTGGACCGCGGTGATCGGCGCCTCCGCCGTGCTCCTCTTCCTCGCCAGTCCGCTGCTCTCGCTGCAGACCGGGAACGAAGCGCTGGCGCAGTTCCCGAAGGACAGCGACGTCCGCGTCGGCAACGAAATCGCCTCCGCCGAGCTCGGCGGCGGCACCGACCCGATCCAGGTCGTCGCCGAATTCCCCGGCGCTCCCGGCGGCGCCGATAAGGCGGCGGTGGCCGGCTTCGTGCGCCAGCTCGAAGGGACGAGCGGCGTCAGCTCGGTCGCCCCGGCGGCTTACGCAGGCGACGCCGTCCTCGTCCAGGCGACGCCGAGCGCGCCGAGCGAGTCGGACGCGGCGATCGCCCTGGTCGACCGGATGCGCGACGGCATCGTCCCGGCGAGTGCGCTCGCCCAGCGGGCGGAGGTCAACGTCGGCGGCGAGACCGCCCGCGGCCACGACGTCCGCAACCAGGTCGGCGGCTCGATGTGGAAGATCGTCCTCTTCGTCCTCTCGCTCAGCTTCCTGGTGCTGATGGTGATGCTGCGCTCGCTGGTGCTGCCGCTGAAGGCGGTGCTGATGAACCTGCTCTCGATCGGCGCCGCCTTCGGGGTGCTGGTGGCGATCTTCCAGTGGGGCTGGCTCGACGGCCTCCTCGGCTTCGAAAGCCAGGGGGCGCTGGACACGATCAACGTGCCGCTGATCTTCGCGATCGTCTTCGGCCTCTCGATGGACTACGAGGTGTTCCTGATGTCGCGGATCCGCGAGCGCTACCAGGCGCACGGCGACAACGAGCGCGCGGTCACCGAGGGCCTCTCTTCCAGCGCCCGCACGATCTCCTCGGCGGCGCTGATCATGACCTCCGTCTTCGCGGTCTTCGTCCTCACCGGCGTCCCCTCGATCAAGGAGCTCGGCCTCGGCTCGGCGATCGCGATCGCCCTCGACGCCACCCTCGTCCGCCTGATCCTCGTCCCGGCGGCGATGAAGCTGATGGGCGATTGGAACTGGTGGATGCCGAGCTGGCTCGACCGCGCCCTCCCCGACCTCAGCTTCGAGCACGGCGCCCCGGACTCCGAGCCGGAGCCGGTGAAGGCATAGTCCCAATTGCCCTGAGTATTTAGGTACAGAGCGATCTGAGGCATATCCTCACGCTCGTGGGAGGCCCACCGACGCTGCAGCAACGAGCGCGTTACGCGTTCGACAACCTGATGGCGCGCGGCACGCCGGCTCTGATCGGCTGGTTGGCGCTGGCCACGGTGGCGATGATCGCGCTCTTCAGCGCAATCGTCCTGGTCGGCGACTTCTCCCCCAGCGAGGAACGCCACGGCCTCGTCGGGCAGACCTTCGAAAGCCTCCTCCATACCCTCGACCCGGGGACGATTGCCGAAGACGACGCCCACTGGCCGTACCTGCTGACGATGCTGCTGGTCACCTTCGGCGGCCTGCTCGTCGTCAGCTCGCTGATCGGGGTCATCGCCGCCGGCCTCAACGTACGAATCGAAGAGATGCGCAAGGGCCGCTCGATGGTGCTGGAGGAAGGACACACGCTGATCTTCGGCTGGTCGGACACGATCTTCACCGTCCTCGCCGAGCTCGAGATCGCCAACGAAAACGAGAAGCGACCCTCCGCGGTCGTGCTCGCCGAACGCGACAAGGTCGAAATGGACGACCTGATCCGGGAGAAGGTACGCCCGAAGGTGACGCGGGTGGTCACCCGCAGCGGCTCGCCGATCGACCTCGGCGACCTGGCGCTGGTGCGTCCTGAGCTGGCCCGCTCGATCGTCATTCTCTCGCCCGAAGGGGAGGCGGAACCCGACGCCCAGGTGATCAAGACGATCCTCGCCCTGACCAAGGGCAAGCAGGACGGCAGCCTCCACCGCATCGTCGCCGAGATCGAAGAGCCGCGAAACCTGCGGGCGGCGAACCTGGTCAGCGAAGACGAAGTCGTGCTGATCGACAAGAGCGAGACGATCGCCAGGCTGGTCGTCCACTCGGCCCGCCAGTCCGGCGCCTCGGTCGCAGTCACCGAGCTGCTCGACTTCGAGGGTGACGAGATCTACTTCCGCGAGGACCCCGATCTCGTCGGCGGAACCTTCGGCGAGGCACTCGCCGCCTATGAGGAATGCTCGGCGATCGGGCTGATCGACGCCGACGGCGCGGTTGAACTGAACCCCGATCCGGCGCGCGTCCTCGTGGAGGACGACCGGGTGATCGCGATTGCCGCTGACGACGAACAGCTGGCCACAGCCGCGCCGAGCCGCGGCCAGGTCGACTTCGAGGCGATCGCCTTGCCGCCGGACCGGACGCCGCAACCCGAGAAAGTCCTCGTCCTCGACTGGAACTGCGGCGTCGCCTCGGTGATCCGCGAGTTCGACAAATTCCTCGTCCCAGGGTCGGAGCTGCTCCTGGTCAGCGACGCCGCCGAGGCCAATGACTGCCTGAAGGCACAGGAGCGTCAGGTCGCCAACACCACGCTCGAGTTCCGGTCGGGCAACCCCTCCGACCGAGAGCAGCTGGAGGCGGTCGAACCGGAGCGCTTCGACCATGTCGTCGTTATCACCGCCGAGGCACTCGAGGCGCAGCGCGCCGATGCGCGCACCCTCGTCACCCTGTTGCACTTGCGCGACATCGCCGATCGCCGCGGCGCCGAGTTCACCGTCGTCAGCGAGATGATCGACGATCGCAACCGGCGGCTGGCCGAGGTGACCAAAGTCGACGACGTGATCGTCAGCGACAAGGTGATCAGCCTGATGCTGACCCAGATCTCGGAGAGCAGCGACCTGGCGAAGGTGTTCGACGAGCTGTTCTCGGCGGGGGGAAGCGAGCTCTACCTGCGGCCGGCGAGCGATTATGTGCTCCCCGACCGCGAGGTCGAC
>DATHFL010000026.1:0-3319 GCA_035318125.1 Solirubrobacterales bacterium
GAGATCTCCGAATAGCCGAGCGCCCCTTCGGCGATCAGCCGGCTGACCTCGCGCTCGGGCATCGCCGCGTGGAAGAGGTGCCCCTGCGCGTAGTCGCAACCGAGCCGCTGCAGCTCCGATAGCTGCACCTCGCTCTCCACCCCCTCGGCGATCACCTCCAGCGAGAGCGCCCGCGCCATCCCGATGATCGCCTCGACGATCGCCGTCGCCTCCTGCTCGATCCCCAGCGCGTCGACGAAGGAGCGGTCGATCTTCAGCGCGTGGAAGGGGAAGCGGTTGAGGTAGGCGAGCGAGGAGTAGCCGGTGCCGAAGTCGTCGAGGACGAGCCGGACGCCGAGCTCGTTCAGCGCCTGCAGGGTGGAGATCGCCGTCGCCGACTCCTCGACGAGGACGCTCTCGGTGATCTCGAGGCGCAGGTGGACGGGGTCGATGCCGGTGCGGGCGATGATCTCCTCGACGGTGGCGGGCAGGTCGCGATGGGCCACCTGCCGGGCCGAGAGGTTGACGGCGACGTCGAGCGGCCGCGAGTCCGGCCGCAGCTGGTGCCACTCGAGCGCCTGGCGGCAGGCCCGCTCCTGCACCCAGCGGCCGATCGGACCGATCAGGCCGCTGTCCTCGGCGACGGAGACGAAGTCGGCTGGGTCGAGCATGCCGCGACCGGGGTGGCGCCAGCGGACCAGCGCCTCCAGGCCGGTGATCTCGCCGCTGCGGAGGCTGACCACCGGCTGGTAGTAGAGGGCGAGCTCGTCGCGGTCGAGCGCGTGGCGCAGCTCGCGTTCGACCTCGAGCCGGCGCATCGCCCCCGCCCGCATCTCGGCGTCGAAGAGGACGCAGCGGGCGCGGCCGCCCTCCTTGGCCCGGTACATCGCCGCGTCGGCGTCGCGGATCAGCAGCTCGGCGTTGACCGTTCGCTCGTCGGAGGTGCCGGCGACGGCGACGCCGATGCTGGCGCTGACGAAGTGGTCGACGTCGTCGATCGAGAACGGCTGGGCGAAGGCGGCGGCGACCCGGTCGGCGATCGCCAGCGCCTCGCCTTCGTCGGCGAGGCGGTCGATCAGGATCCCGAACTCGTCGCCGCCGAAGCGGGCGACGACGTCGCCCGGGCGCAGGTGCGCACGCAGCCGCGGCGCCACCGCCCGCAGCAGGGCGTCGCCGGCGTGGTGGCCGAGGCTGTCGTTGATCAGCTTGAAGTGGTCGAGGTCGAGGAAGAGGATGCCGACCGGCGAGGCCGAGACCGCGGCTTTGCCGAGCGCCTCGCTGAGGGCGTCGACGAAGCTGAGCCGGTTGGGCAGGCCGGTGAGGGAGTCGTGGAGGACGCGGTAGCGCAGCGCCTGGTCGGCGCTGTGGCGCTCGATCGCGTCGGCGAGGACGTTGGCGGCGGCCTGGACGAAGGGGACGTCCTTGGCGCTGAAGCGGTTGGGAGCGGTGGCGTGGACGTCGAGGACGCCGAAGGGGCGGTTCTTGCCGTCGATCACGACCGCGAGGCTGCTGGCGGCGCCGAGGGCCCGCAGCACCGGCGGCATCGTGTGCCGGGTCTCGCCCTCCCAGTCGGGGACGATCGCGTGGGTGCCCGAGTCGAGGGCGGCGCCGGCGTGGGAGTCGCGGGCGGCGGAGACCCGGCGCCCGGCGCCCACCGCCGCCTCGCCGAGGCCGGCCCGCAGGTTGAGGCGCTTGCCGTCGCGGCCGAGCTCCCAGATGCAGGCGCCGTGGATGCCGGGGACCTTGCCGATCAGCTCGGTGGCGGCCTCCATCAGCGCCTGCGGATCGCTGTTCTGCAGCGCCCGCTCGCCGAGCCGGGCGACCACCGCCTGCTGGGAGAGCGCCCGCTGCAGCTCATCCTCGGTGCGCCTGCGCTCGCTGACGTCGTAGAGGACGCCGTGCCACACCGGCACCCCCTCCTCGTCGGCTTCCAGCACCGCCTCGTCGTGGATCCAGACGACCTTGCCGTCGCGGGTGTGCATCCGGTACTGGATCGGGGTCGTGTCGCGCCTGCCGAGGTGGTCCCGGCTCTCGAGCGAGAGCGCCCGCTCGCGGTCTTCCGGATGCAGGAGGCTCGCCCAGAGCTCGGGGTCGCGGACGAAGTCCTCCGGCCGGTAGCCGAGGATCTCCTCGACCTGGGGGCTGATGTAGCGCCAGCGGCCGTGCTCGCCGAGCTCGGCCGTGTAGACGATCACCGGCAGGCGCTCGACCAAGCGCTGGAAGTCCTGCCCGCCGGTGGCGAGCTGGTCGAGGAAGCGCTTGACCTCGTGCTCGGGCCAGTTCCTGTCCGCGGGGCCATGCATCCACCTCGCTCATCGGCCAGGCGTGGGGGGCGCTTTAACTACGCAGCCAGGCGCAGCGGCGGGCCGTGGCCGGCGAAGCGGTAGAGGCCGGCGAGCGACAGCGTTCCGGCGAGGCCGCGGTAGGGCTCGTACGGCGCGTAGAACTCCTCCACCTCGGGGACGGTGGCGCGGCGGCCGAGCCCGCCGAGGCGGCCGACCAGCTTGACGTAGGCGAGGTCGCCGGCCGGGAGCGAGTCGACCTCGTTGCGGCCGAACAGGCCCAGGCACTGGACCGTCCAGGGGCCGATCTGCGGCATCGCCAGCAGCCGCCGGTCTCCCTGCGGGCCCTCGATCCGGCAGCGGCCGGCGGTGACGTCGCGGGCCAGCCGCCGCAGCGCAACCGCGCGCTTTCCGACCAGGTCCATCGACTCCAGCTCGGCCGGGGCGCGACCGGCGATCGCGGTCGGGCCGGGCACGTCGCGCAGGGCTTCGCGGCCGTCTCCCAGCCGGCATCCCCAGCGACCGGCGATCCGCCGCTCGATCAGCGCCGCCCGCTCGGCCTCGATCAGCTGCCCGACGACCGCCGCCGCCAGCGCCTCCCACGGCCACGGCCTCCCTTTCGGCCGGAACCAGGGCATCCGGCGGATCAGCGGCCCGAGCATGCGGTCGCGGCGGAAGCGGCGGTGGAAGTCGGAGAGGTCGGCGTCGACCCAAAGCGCGCAGCGCATCCGCTCCACCGCCCGCTCGAGCTGCTCCCGCCCGGCCGGCCCCTCGCAGGGGACCATCGCGATCGGCGGCCGCGAGACCAGCCCGGGATCGACCGCCTCGGCGCGGAACCGCACCCGGTCGCGCGCCGGCTGCCAGGCCCGGACCAGCACCGGGCTGCCGTCGACGTGGAGGAACCTGGTCGCGACCCCGCCCCGCACGCGCAGGGTGCGGTCGGAGCTCCCCCGCGGCAACCGCCAAGGCGAAGGCGGCCGCACCTCCATTTCGATGGGCCGATCCGACCGCCCCCGACCGCCGACGGGCCGAAATGACTCCCCACGGGAGTCATTTCG
>DATHFL010000027.1:0-9934 GCA_035318125.1 Solirubrobacterales bacterium
GGCGGGGAAGGCCGGGATGGCACATCGAATGCTCGGCGATGGCCGAGAAGCTGCTCGGCACCGGCTTCGCGCTGCACGGCGGCGGCTCGGACCTCGTCTTCCCGCACCACGAGAACGAGATCGCCCAATCCGAGGGCGCCGGCCGGCCCTTCGCCCGGCTCTGGATGCACAACGGGATGATCGAGACCGACGCGGAGAAGATGTCCAAGTCCGAGGGCAACATCTTCCAGCTCTCCGAGGCGCTCGACCGCTACGGGCGGGAGGCCGTCGTTGCTTACCTGATCTCGGGGCATTACCGGCAGCCGTTGGCGTTTGGCGAGGAGCAGATGGAGGAATCCGTGGCGCGCGTGGAGCGGCTGCGGAACTTCTTCAGAGAGAACCCTGTGGGGGAGGCCGGGGGGGTGCCCTCCTCACGATTTGGGGAGGGTTCGTCGGACACCCCCCCGGCCTCCCGACTGGACGCGTTTCGGGATGCGCTGGCTGATGATTTCAATACGCCTAAGGCTCTCGCTGAGGTGTTTGAGCTTGTGGGGGAAGCGAATCGGGGCGAGGTGGACGGGGGAGAGGCGGCTGTCGCCTTGGCTGAGATGCTTGAGCTCGTCGGACTCGGCACCCTTACCCAGCCGGATGAGGGTGCTGAGGCCGACGCGGAGGCTCAGCAGTTGATGCGGGAGCGCGAGGAGGCTCGGGCGGCTAAGGACTTCGGGCGGGCGGATGAGATCCGGGATCGGCTTGCCGAGATGGGGTGGGAGGTTCGGGACTCCGCTGAGGGGCCGAGCCTCGTGCCGAAGGCCTAGATGGCTAACCAGTTGATCTACGGCCGCCGGCCGGTGGCCGAGGCGGAGCGGGGGAGGCGGCGGGTGCACCGGGTTTGGCGGGCGCCGGAGACCTCGACGGAGGAGCTCGAGCGGCTTTGCGGGTCGCCGGACCATCAGGGGGTGGTCGCCGAGGTCGATCCCTATCCCTATGGGGACGCAATGGGGATGCTGCGAAAGGAGGGGGCGCTGCTGGTCGTGCTCGACCAGGTCCAGGACCCGCGCAACCTCGGCGCCGTCTGCCGCTCGGCCGAGTTCGCCGGCGCCTCCGGCGTCGTCATCCCCGAGCGGCGGGCGGCGGCGATCACCCCGGCCACCTGCAAGGCCTCGGCCGGCGCCGTCGAGCACATCGAGGTCGCCCACGTCCTCAACCTCGCCGACTGGCTGGGGGCGGCGAAGGAGGCGGGCTTCTGGATCTGGGGCGCCGACGCCGAGGCCGAGCAGGCGCCCTGGTCGACCGACCTGACCGGCTCGACCGTCCTCGTCCTGGGCGGCGAGGGCAAAGGCCTCCGCCCACGAGTCGCCGCTTCTTGCGATGGCCTGGTGGCGCTTCCACAAAAAGGGCAAGTGGAATCTCTGAATGTCTCAGCAGCCGCCACGGCCTTGCTGTTTGAGGCGCTCCGGCAGCGGGCGAGCTAAGCACCGGCAAATAGTCGTTGTTCTCAGCCTCTCCAGCGGCGGGTGGCGACGAGCGGGAGGACTCTCCCGGTGGGGATGAGCCCCCGATCGGAGACAGGACCCGCCGCCCAGAGCTCCTTCAAGTGCAACGTCATTTGCAAAAAATCGCAATTTGGGGTTGACAGAACTCCGCGCGCACGTAAACTAGCGGCGCAATAAGGGTGAACCTCAGCTTGAGGTCTGCCCTGTCCATAACAGGGGCGCCTAGGGGAGGTAGCGGCGCCACGACCCTTCAGCAAGGAGAAGGATCTGTGGCTCTATCGATGACGCCTACGCAGGAAATGCCGCTGCCGGCTGCGCAGGGCACCGCGCGTACCCCCAGCACTAACCCTCAAGCTGAGCTTGATGATCACTACCTCGTCGCCCTCGCCAAGGAGGGCCGCCCCGACGCCTACGACACGATCGTCCGCCGCTATCGCGGCTTCGTCCGCCTCAAGGCCTCGTCCTACTTCCTCCTCGGCGGAGAGTCGGACGACCTGATCCAGGAGGGGCTGGTCGGCCTCTACAAGGCGATCCGCGACTACCGGACCGACCGCGAGTCGAGCTTCCGCAACTTCGCCGAGCTCTGCATCACCCGCCAGATCATCACCGCGGTCAAGACCGCGACCCGCAACAAGCACACCCCCCTCAACCAGTACGTCTCCTTCAGCCAGACGCCGGCCGCCGCGGGCGACTCGGAAACGACGCTGGACGAGATCCTGCCCGGGCCGAGCGTCCACGACCCGGTCAACCAGGTGATCGCGAGCGAAGAGCTGGAGAGCCTCGTCTCCTGCCTCTCGGGCGTCTCCGGAGTGCTCTCCGACCTCGAGAGCCGCGTCCTCTCGCTCTACCTCGACGGCTACTCCTACGAGGTGATCGCCGAGCGTCTCGAGTGCGACACGAAGACGGTGGACAACGCCCTGCAGCGGGTCAAGCGCAAGGTGGGGACCCACCTCGCCTCGCGCGAGGTGCCTGACCTCGTCTGACCGGCGCATATCGGCGTTCTCGGTCGCTCACGTGCAGAGCACGCTTCGCTCCCTGCGTCCTTGATCTGCTTGGTCAGACGAGGTCAGCCAAGACGTACTCGAGCAGTTCGCGCCCGTGGTCCGAGGCGACGGCAACGTCGTCGGCCTTGACTCGGACCCGGTGCAGCGACTGCATGCGGAGCACGTCGCCGTCGGTGCGGTGGTTGGGGAAGACCCCGGCGTAGGACACTCCCAACCGCTCTAAGTGGTCGGCGACGAGGGCGGTCGCCGGTCGCTCCAGCGGCAGGTCGATGTAGATCGCGTCGAGGTTGGCGCGATGGAAGAGGTGGTGGCGCTCGGCGCCGATCGCCTGCTCGAGGTCGGCGCCGGGCACGTGGACGGTGAGCAGCGCCAGGTTGTGGTCGCGGTCGACCTCGACCTCGAGCTCGCTCCGCTCGGCCAGCTCGGCCTCGGCGGGCGGGTCGGCCAGCGTCCCGCGCAGCTGGCAGAGCTCGATCGTCTGGGCGACGATCGAGCGGTGGCGCTCGGGCGCGTAGACGCTGCGCTCGAGGCCGTCGTTCAGCTTCGTGTAGAAGAGCGCCGCCGACTGGCGCCCGCGCCGCCCCTCGGCGGCGTCGTTGGAGACCGAGGCGGGGATCCAGCCGAGCAGGAAGCCGGTCTCGTGCGCTCCCAGCTCGATGTTCGCCTTCTGGCTGTAGGGGTGGGCGGCGGTCGCCTCGCTGTACATCCCGGCCAGCCCGCGCTCGCGCGCCCAGTCCATCAGGTGGCGCTTGGTGCGGGTGAAGAGGTGCTGCCCGCGCGCCGCCGGCATGGTCACCGCCTGGCCCGAGTGGGCGACCGCGTCGCCGGCCGCCGCCAGGCTCATCCCGATGTGGCAAAGCAGCTCGCCTGCAGGAGTTTCGGCGACGCAGGAGACGTAGGTGCCGGCGCCGATCCGCGCTCCGACCTCCGCCGGGTCATACACCCACCGAACATCGTAAGATTGGCCGTATGCAGATTCAATCGCGCCCGACAGCACCGTTCCCTCATCGGGTCCCAAGAATCTGAACGTCACGTCCACCTCGTTCATCTTCGCCACCACGCCCGCCTAGCTCAACCTGGGAGAGCACCTCATTTGTAATGAGGAGGTTGCCGGTTCGATTCCGGCGGCGGGCTTCTCGTTCATCACCGCAACTTTCTCTTTAGCTCCCGTTTAGCGCAAGCTGAAGGCAAGGGAACCTAATTAAGGAGGATGGAAGATGCGGCACGAGCAGGGGATTTCTGTTCTGGAAGGGAGGCGCAGCCAGGTCGGTCGCTTGACGATCGCCATCGCGTGCGCGGCAGCTGTTTGGGCGCTGGTCGCGGCGGCCGCGGTGCAGGCGTCGGTGATCAGCATCGGCAGCGTGCTGCCGAAAGAATTCGTCCCGACCAAATTCGAACGGGTGCAGACGCTGTTCAACACGGCCCTGCCGGAGACGGGCGCGACCCTCACCTCGCCGGTCAGCGGCGCGATCGTGCGCTGGCGGGTCCAGGGCGCCAAAGGCGGCCCCTTCTACCTGCGGGTGCTCCACCCCAACGGCAAAGGCGGCTACGAAGCTGCGGGCACCAGCCAGCCGGCGATGCCGGCGGGCGAAGGGCTGCAGACCTTCTCCACCAACCTGAAGATCCAGGCGGGCGACCTGATCGGGATCGACCCGACCAACGCGACCGACGAAATCGGCGTCGCCACCGCCTCGGGCGCCAGCTACGCGGCGATCTTCCCGCCGCCCTTCGACGGCTCGGTCGTCGCTCCCAGCGAAGCGTTCAGCGGCAAGGAGATCGAGCTCAGTGCCGAAGTCCAGCCGGCGCCCGAAGTCGCCCTCGTCTCCCCGCCGTTCGGGTCGGTCACCGGTGGCACGATCGTCACCATCACCGGCAAGAACCTCAACGGCACGACCGCGGTGAAGTTCGGCAGCACGCCGGCGGCCGGCTTCACCGTCGACTCCGACACCCAGATCACCGCGACCGCGCCGCGCAGCACCAGGCCCGGCAAGGTCGACATCACCGCCACCACCCTGGCGGGGACGAACGTCAACACCCATTTCGACGACTTCGTCTACCGCGCCTGCGTGGTGCCGCGGATTACCAACAGGACCCTGAAAGCGGCGAAATCGCTGCTGCAGCGCCGCGGCTGCAAGCTCGGCCACGTGAAGAAGGTCGAGGCACCGGCGCAAAAGCAGGGCAAGGTCGTCAAGCAGGCGCCGCAGCCGGGCAAGGTCCTGGCCCCGGGCGCGCGGGTCCGGGTGAAGCTGGGCTCGTAAACGGGAGGGACTACTCGCCGCCGAGGAGCCGTGACTTCTCGGCGGCGAACTCCTCGTCGGTGAGGACGCCCCTGTCGCGCAGCTCGCCGAGCTTCTCGAGGCGCTGCAGGCGGGCGTCCTCGGCGTCGATCGGCAGCGTCGCGGTCGGCGCCTCGGCGGCCTCTCCCTCACCGGAACGGCGCCGCTCCGGCAGGCGCAGCTTCGAGGCCTGCTCGCCGACCTTCTCGCCGATGTTGGCGTCTTTGACCGCGCTGACGACTTTGTCCTTGGTGCGGCCGAAGACCTCGTCGTAGGTCGCGTCGGGGAACTCCTCCTCGCTCTGCTTGCGCAGCTCGTGGATGCCGAAGGCGGCCATCGCGGCGACGATCAGGGTGGTGAGGAAGGCCCGCAGGCCCTGGGTCGGGCCGGAGAGGAAGTAGATGCAGACGAGGATCGCGAGGCCGGCGTAGACGTAGGCGGCGTGCAGGCGCAGGGTGGGGGCGAGGAAGCGGCGGGTGGCGCGAGCGCTGGGCGTCGGCGAGGCGAGCCAGCCGGCGATCGCGAAGAGGACGCCGACGACGATCACCGTGGTGGCGATGCTGGTCATCAGCGAGGTGCCGATCTCCCAGGCCGCTTCGCCCGCCGGCTTCGCGCTTTCCGTCTTCACCAGCTGGTCGACGACGATCCCGCCGGCGATGTGGCGGACGACGATGACCGCGAAGCCGGCGGCGATCAGGCCGATGCCGCTGAGCAGGACGGTCACCCAGCGCCCGTCGCGGGAGAAATAGATCGCGGCGCCGAAGCAGACGAAGGTGAGGATCGAGAGCAGCAGCGCCAGGCCTTTGATCGCGATCGCGATGTCCTGCGCCGTCTTCAGCTCGTCGGACTTGAGGATCTCGATCTGGGCCGCGTCGGGCGGCAGTTTCTCGGCCAGGCTTTCGCCGATCCCCACCTGCTCGGCGAGGTTGGTGAGGAGGCTGCCGAGGTTGAGCCTGACGTTCCCGCCTTCGGTTTCGACCGCTTCTTTCTCGTTTTCGAGCACGGCGATGAGCTGTTCGTGCGCGCTGCGGTTCGCCTCTTCCCAGAGCTCCTGCGCGGTCGAGGTTTCGAGCACTTTTTCGGTGGCGCTGCCGGCCACCTGACGCGCGCCGCTGGCCGCCGGTCCCGCGAGGTCCTTCAGGTCCTCCGGGAATTTTTCTTCGAATTCCTTGCGGACGTCGACGTTTTCGTAGAGCTGATCGACGAGGTAGTCGCTGAGCGTTTCCCGGATCGTCTCGTTCTCGAGGAGGCGGCCGCTGGTCCCCACCCAATCGTCGGTGTTGAGCGCCTGGCGCTCGGTCCAGATCGCGAAGACGCTGAGGAAGGCAAGGAGCGAGCCGAGGATGACCAGCCCCCTGACGGTACGTCGTCGTCCGCGGCTCATCGGGGGATGGTATACGTGAGCTATGAAGCTGGAGGGCATTCACCACATCACCGGGATCACCGAGAACGCCCAGAGCAACGTCGACTTCTACGCCGGCGTCCTCGGTCTCCGCCTGGTCAAGAAAACCGTCAACCAGGACAACCCGACCGTCTACCACCTCTTCTTCGCCGACGAGCAGGGGGATGCGGGCTCCGACCTGACCTTCTTCGAGTACCCCGGCGCCGCCCAGGGGCGGCCCGGCGCCGGGATGGTGCACCGGATCGTCTGGCGGGTCGCCTCGGGCGAGGCGCTCGACTTCTGGGCCGAGCGCCTGCGCGCCCACGACACCGAGTCCGAGCGCGATGGCGAGAGCCTCGTCTTCTCCGACCCCGAGGGGCTCGAGCACGAGCTGTCGGTGGTCGAGGTGCCCGACGCGCCGCTGATCGCCGACCACCCGGAGATCCCCGGGGAGCTGGCGCTGCAGGGCTTCCACGCGGTGCGCGCCTACGCCGCTTCGCCGGAGGCGAGCAGCGGCTTGCTGGAGGCGCTGGAGTTCGAGCAGGTCGACGGGGCCTGGGAAGCGCGCGGCGAGCAGCGCGGCGGCCTCTATATCTACGACGAGGCGCCGGCTGAGCGCGGGGTCCAGGGCGCCGGCAGCGTCCACCACGTCGCCTGGGCCTCGACCCCCGAGGAGCTGCTGGACTGGCGCGAGAAGGCGGTCGCCGGCGGCGCCCAGCCGACCCCGGAGATCGACCGCTTCTATTTCCGCTCGATCTACTTCCGCGAGCCGAGCGGGGTGCTGTTCGAGCTCGCCACGCTCGGCCCCGGGTTCACGGTCGACGAGCCGCTCGAGCACCTCGGCGAGAAGCTCTCGCTGCCGCCCGACTTCGAGCACCTGCGCGAGGAGGTCGAACCGCGCCTGCGGCCCGTCCACAACCCGCGGGTCCAAGCCCAGGGTTGAGCGGCGACTTCACCTGGCGCGACGCCGGCCGCACGGTCGTCTTCCGGCGCGGCGGGATTGGTGCGGCCGTCGAGGTGCTGCGCGAGCAGGGGGTCGGAGAGTTCGAGCTGCTGAGCACGCGGCGGGCGCTGGCCGGAGCGGAGGAGCTCGCCGTCGCCGCGGCGGGGGTCCATGAGGTGGCGTCGGGACCGGTGCCGGACGCTGCCGCAGCGCTGGTGGACGCGCTCGCACCCCCTCCTTTGCAATTAGAGGGGGTGCGAGCGCGTCCACTTGTGGCGCTGGGCGGCGGGCGGGTGGTTGATGTCGCCAAGGCGATCGCCGCTATCTCGGGGGCGAAGGTCGTGGCGATTCCGACGACGATGTCGGGGGCGGAGATGACCGGGATACACCGGCTGCCGGCGGGGGCCGAGGAGCGGGTGCGGGGGATGGTGCGGCCGGGGCTGGTGATCGCCGACCCGGAGGCGATGACGAACCAGCCCGAGGCGGAGCTGCGGGCGAGCTCGATGAACGCGCTCGCGCACGGGGCGGACACTCTCTATCTGCCGCTCTCCAACCCGGTTTCGGAGATAACCGCCCTGCGCGGCGCCGAGCTGATCGCCGGGGCGCTCGACGAGGACCGGGAGGGGCGCGACCGCTCGGCGCTCGCCCTCGGCTCGCTCCTCTGCGGCTACGCGATCGACTCCGCCGGCATCGGCCTCCACCACGTCGTCTGCCAGACCCTGGTCCGCCTCTGCGGCACCCCCCACGCCGAGACCAACGCGGCGATCCTTCCGCACTCCCTAGCGCTGCTCGCCGAGCGAGCGCCGGAGCCCTACGAGCGCCTCGCCGCCGCTGTGGGCACGGACCTCGCCAGCCTCGCGTCGCGGATCGAAGAGCTGGGCCGCCCCCGCCCCCTCGGTGAGGTCGGTGGCGACACGTCAAATCTCGACGACGCGATCGAGGCGATGCTCCAACGCCCCGAGCTCCAGCACGTCCCCAACCCTCCCTCGCGCGACGAGCTACGGGAGTTGGTCGGAAGCGCCTGGTAGGCCGGGCCCACACCCACCTCCCACTTCAATCTCTATTTCTCTCTATATCCCCAGCAGCACCCGCAGGTCCGCGGAGCGGGTGCGGTGGCCCTCCCAGCCATCGAGCTCGACGATCTGCCCGGTACCCGGCCAGTGGCAGTCGACAAAGATCGTCCGTGGGACCGAGGTGACGGGTATGCCTCGCTCGATCGTGCGCTCATCCTCGGAGACATCGGAGATGTGCCGGCGGACTTGCGGGGTGGAGCGGCTGGAGTGCAGGAGGGTGACGTCAGGCGATGGCCTACCGAGTAGACGCCCAGGTGGACCCGGTGCAGCCGTCCCCTGCGAATCCGCCAGTCTCACCGCGAGTTCGCGTCAGCCCTTGTAGAGCACGGGTTGGCGCGAGCTCGGCGGGCACGGTCTGGATCGAAAGTGCGCCGTAACTCGGCACGCTCCGCCGTGTAGCGCTACGCGTGACCCCAGAGAGGCTGGCCTCCTACCACGCCTATACGCGCAAGCACAGCGTCAACTGGCCGATGTACCACGTCGCCAGGGCCTTCCTGCTGCCGTTCTTCCTCGTCTACTTCCGCCTCGCCCGGCTGGGCCGCGAGTACGCGAAGGTCAGGGGGGGCGTCATCGTCGCCGCCAACCACCGCAGCTTCCTCGACCCCTTCGTCGTCGCCGCCTGCCTGCCGTGGCGGCGGCCGATGAACTACATGGCCAAGGTCGAGCTCTTCGAGCGGCGCTGGCAGGGCTGGGTCCTCTCCCGCCTCGGCGCCTTCCCGGTCCGCCGCGGCGAGTCCGACGAGGACTCGATGCTGACCGCGCGGATGATCGCCGAACGCGGCGGCGCCGTCTGCGTCTTCCCCGAGGGGACCCGGATCCGCCGCGGCACCCTCGCCAACCCCCGGCGCGGGGTCGGCCGGCTGGCCCTGCAGACCGGCGCCGTGGTGATCCCGACCGCCGTCCTCGGCACCGAACACGTGCGCCGCGGCTGGCGCATCCGCCCACGCAAGGTCAGGGTCCGGCTCGGTCCGCCGATGACCTTCCCCCGCGCCGAGGAGCCCTCGCCGGCGCTGGCGGAAACCGTGACCGCGCGGATCTGGCCGAACGTCCTCCTGCAGTGGGAAGACCTCGGCGGGCTGCCGCCGATGCGCCGCGCCGCGGTGATCGGCGCCGGCAGCTGGGGGACCGCGGTCGCCGTCCTCCTCGCCCGCGGCGGCCTCGAGGTCCAGCTGGGGGCGCGGACGCCGGAGCGTGCCGAGGAGATGATCGACGACGGCGAGAACCGCCGCTACCTGCCGGGCGTGCCGCTGCCCGAGTCGATCGACGTGCGGCCGGCCTCGGCGATCGAGCTCGCCGGCCTCGACCTGATCTGCCTGGCGATCCCCTCCAAGCAGCTGCCGCAGGCGGTGGGGGCGATCGCCGACCGGGTCAGCTCGCGC
The DNA here is from genome assembly GCA_035318125.1 of Solirubrobacterales bacterium. Taxonomy (GTDB): domain Bacteria; phylum Actinomycetota; class Thermoleophilia; order Solirubrobacterales; family 70-9; genus VAYN01. The sequence goes on from DATHFL010000027.1 coordinate 9,532, forward strand.
AGCTCGGTCCTGATCCTGACCAAGGGACTGATCGCGCCGCAGGGCCAGCTGCCCTCCGAGTACGTCGGCGAACGGGTGCGGGCGCGGGCGATCTCCTGCCTTGGCGGGCCGGCGCACGCCCGCGAGGCGGTCTCCGGCTCGGCGGCGCTGGTGCTGGGATCGGCCGACGAGGAGCTGCGGGTCCAGATCGGCGAGGTCTTCGATCGCGCCGGTCTCGTCTGCGAGCGCTCCCGCGACGTCACCGGGGTGGAGATGGCCGGCGCCGCCAAGAACGCCGCCGCCCTCGCCGCCGCCGCGGCCGAGCCGCACGGGCTCAACGCCGCCGGGATCGCGGTGGCGGCGATCTGGCGCGAGTGCATCGACCACGCCGTCGCCCGCGGCGCCGAGCAGGAGACCTTCGCCG
>DATHFL010000028.1:0-6206 GCA_035318125.1 Solirubrobacterales bacterium
TGCAGCGCCCACTGCTCACCGAAGCTGGGGTCGTCGGGCGCGGCGGACGCGCGGACGATGTAGTTCGGCTCCGCGTAGACGACGCGGGGGTTCTGGCGCAGCGCCCGGGCGCTGCGGCGCACGCCGACCCCCGGCGCCAGCGCCAGCGCAAGCGCCCGGCCCCTCTGCTGCCCCTCGAACTTGACCAGCAGCTGGCGCGGCGCGAATTCGCGGGCGGGGGCGAGGCCGGTGGCGGCGCCGGCGGCGGGCACGCAGAGGCCGCAGGCGGCGAGCACCGCGATCGGCAGGAGGGTTCGAAGCAGTCGTCTCATCCGTTTTTCGCCCCGCGACTCCCTGGTCCGGCCGGGGTCTTCACACAACACCGCGCTGCCGCGGAAGTTGTAGGGGGACATACTCCCCGATCGTGGACGCGGGCAACGGAAATGCCTCTCCCCACGAGGCGGCGATGGAGGTCGCGCTGGAGGAGGCGCGCCGGGCGGAGGGCCACGGCGACGTCCCGATCGGGGCGGCGATCTTCCGCGACGGCGAGCTGCTGGCGCGGGCCGGGAACGAGCGCGAGCTGCGCCGCGACCCGACCGCCCACGCCGAGGTGCTGGCGATCCGCGCCGCCGCCGAGGCCCTCGGCGGCTGGCGGCTGCCGGGGACGACGCTCTACGTCACCCTCGAGCCCTGCGCGATGTGCGCCGGGGCGATCGTCCTCGCCCGCATCCCCACCGTCGTCATCGGCACCCCCGACCCCAAGGCCGGCGCCGCCGGCAGCGTCCTCGACGTCCTCGGCGAGCCGGCGCTGAACCACCGGCCCACCGTCGTCTCCGGCGTCCACGAGGCGGAGTGCGCCGCCCTGCTGCGCGAGTTCTTCGCCGCCCGCCGCGGCTGAAGAGCCAATACCCTGTAGGGACCTGGAGAGGTGTCCGAGTGGCTTAAGGAGCGCGATTGGAAATCGCGTGGGCGGGGTTAACCCGCCTCGTGGGTTCGAATCCCACCCTCTCCGTTTTTACGCATCTTGCTGACTAGTTAAAGAGATCTAAGTCAATCAGTTGCGTTCGACTCTATACTCGGCCCTTGTGATGAAGCCTAAGTAGCCGGTGCTTCGTTGCAAAGCTGGGAGGGCCGGCATTTCTTGGCCGATAGTGCCGGTCCTCTCCACGCAGTCGGTGATCGACAAACCGCCGTGTCAGGCAAGCGTAGCGCGTCAAATCGGAGCCGGGGCTAAGTTCCTAGAATCCTTATCGCCCTGGAGGGGTGCCGGAGTGGTTGAACGGGGCGGTCTCGAAAACCGTTGGCGTCGCAAGGCGCTCGTGGGTTCGAATCCCACCCCCTCCGCTGCTGGTCGGCATGTCGATCAATACCCAAAGCCCGGACCCCGCGGTCAGCCCGGCCACCAGCGCGATCGCGCCGCCGTAGCCGAGCGCGTCGGCGGCCGCGCCCGCGATCAGGGCGCCCAGGGCGTATCCCATGTCGCGCCAGAAGCGGTAGACCCCGACGACGGGCGCTCGGGCGACGGGGGAGACCGCATCGGAGATCGCCGCGATCAGCGTCGGGTAGACCAGCGCCGTTCCGAGGCCGAGCAGGGCCGCGGCCGCCGCGGCGATCGCGACGGTGCCGTCGCTGAGCGCCAGCAGCCCCAGCGCGGCAGCCTGGACCAGCATGCCGGCGACGATCAGCGGCTTGCGCCCGATCGTGTCCGACCAGGCGCCGGCGGCGATCTGCGCCACGCTCCAGACGCCCGGATAGACCCCCGCGACCAGGCCGATCTCTGCGACCCCGACGCCGTGTGCGGCGAGGAACAGCGGCACCAGCCCCCAGGCGAGGCCGTCGTTGAGGTTGTTGACCAGGCCCGCTTGCGAGCAGGAGCGCAGCGCCGGCACCCGGTAGGTCGCCTCGCGGAAGGCCACCCGCAGCCGCGGCGGTGAGCCGTCGGAGCCGGCGTGGTGGCGTGCCTGCTCGAGGGCCATGTGCCCGCTCGTGTCGCGGACGAGGACCAGCGAGAGCAGGAAGCCGGCCACGGCGATCGCCCCGCCTGCGAAGGCAATCACGTCGCGGGCGGCGAACTCGGCTGCGAGCCAACCGCTGAGGCCCGCCGCCAGGGCGACGCCCCCGTAGCCGGCCGCCTCGTTCAGCCCGAGCGCGAAGCCGCGCCGTCGCGGACCGACGAGGTCGATCTTCATCACCACCGTCATCGACCAGGCGAGGCCCTGGTTTACGCCGAGCAGGACGTTGGCGGCGACCACCCAGCCCCAGCTCGGCGCCACTGCGATCAGCAGGGGCACCGGCAGCGCCGCGGCCCAGCCGGCGATCAGCAGCCGCCGCCGCCCGACCCGGTCGGCCAGCGCCCCGGCGCCGAGGTTGGTCAGCGCCTTGACCAAGCCGAAGGCGACGATGAAGGAGAGGACCGCGGCGCTGGAGGCGATGTCGAAGTCGTCGCGGCCGATCAGCGGCAGCGTCGAGCGCTCCAGCCCGACCATCGCTCCGACGAAGGCGTTGACCGCGACCAGCAACGAGAACTGCGCGAGGTTCTCGCGCAGCCCGAGCTCGACTCGGCGACGGTCCACCGCGCGACTCAGGCGCTGCCGACCAGCGGCTTGCCCGAGCGGTTGGCGGCGACGATCGCCGCCTGCTGCTCCGGCGCGGGCGGGATGTCCTTGGTCAGCGCCGCGACGAACTCATCCTCGGAGGCGAGCTGAAGGGCCGCGTTGTGGCGGCGCTCGAAGCCGATCGTCGAGGCGGGATTGCCGGACAGCCCCCGGCCGCAGACCGAGCCCGAGTAGTGCGCCGGGTAGAGCAGCAGGTGATCGGGGAGGGTCAGCAGCCGCTCGGTGAGCGAGCGGTAGAGCGTTCGCGCCATCTCCTCGGCCGTGCGCTCGCCGCTGGCGTGCAGGTCCGGTCGCCCGGCGTCGCCGACGAGCAGCGCGTCGCCGGTCAGCACCATCCAGGGATCGTCGACCCGGGCGTGATCGGTGACCAGGTAGGCGTGGTGGGCGGCGGCGTGGCCTGGGGTGGAGATCGCCTCGATCTCGGTGTTGCCGACCCGCACGACGTCGCCGTCGGCGAGCGCCCGGTGGTCGAACTCGACCCCGGCCCCGGCCGGCAGGTACGGAGTCGCGCCGGTGCGCTCGACCAGCGCCGCCATCCCCGAGACGTGATCGGCCTGCACGTGGGTCTCCAGCACCGCGGCGATCCGCGCACCCTGAGCCTCGGCGAGCTCGACGTAGGCGTCGACCAGGTCGGCGTGGGGATCGACGACCGCCAGCTCACCCTTGCTCTTGCAGCCCAAAAGGTAGGAGGCGCACGCCGTTTCGTCGTTGAGGAGCTGTCGGAAGAACACGGTTGGCCTCCATTCAGTCAGATGGGGCTTGACAACTTATCAAGTGTTCTATTGAATATCAAATTCCGCCACCTGACGACCCCCAGTTTGAGCATTTGCGATGGCGGGAAAAGGAGAAGTTTGGCTGGCTCGCCAGCCTTGAAGAGAGCCTAAAAAAAGGCTGTACTTCCTGTCCAATTTTAGTACTCTGGATCTAGTTGACCGCGAACGCCTCACTTGCTGCCTCATGACCCTCGTAGGGAAGCACTACGAAGTACATCAGCGAGGGGAGAAGCAACGGGAGCTGGCCGAGTTCCTGCTTGCAGAGGCGAGAATAGAGGATCGATTCGACTCCGCCGACGATCCCCGAAGCCGTCACCCCGGTGTGGGAATCTTCCGACGGAAGGAGTTTTTCGGCCTGGGAATGGAGGCAATGAGCGAACTCGTCAAGAAGTTCGACACGGCGCCTAACTGCCGTCGCGCTGGCTGCCCTTGCCTCGACCACGAGAGTGCGGGCGGTGTCGGGTTCGCGCTCGACGAATCGCAGCAGCGCTTCGAGCCCGTAGCGGACCCTGTCGCGCCAGACTTCCCCACCCTTGCGGGAGGCGGCGTCGAGTTTCTTGCGCAGGCGCGTGGCGCTGGTGTCGAAGGCGGCGAGGAAGCAGTCTTCTTTGTTGGAGAAGTGCTCGTAGAAGGTGGGGCGCGACACTCCGGCTCGGTCGATCACGTCCTGGACATTGGTTTCCAGGTAGCCGAGATCGGCGGCCGCGTTGAGCATCGCCACGATCAGCCGCTCGCGCTGAATCGCCCGCACCAAGTCGGAGGGGAGCTTGCGAACCCCGGCCGGGAACTTGCCGCTGCTGTTAGCAAGCAGCTCGAGCGCCGCCTCGACCTGCTCCGGGGGCCAATCGTCCCCGATGGCAGCGAGGAGCGTCTCTGGGCTCAGCTTGATTCGGTCGACGGACACCCGGGGAACTCACTAGTTTCCAATAAAAACAATGAAGGTTTTCTCACGGTACCAGAACATAGGTACGACGCGTCTCCCATGAGTGTGACTGCCATCCCTTCAGTTCCGCTCCTCCGGGGGCACGGGGGGATGAGATGAGCTCGACGCGCCCCGAGCTGCCGAGGGAGTTTGTCGCCAGCCACAAGCGACGCCGCATGATGGACGCGGTTGCGGAGCTGACGGCTGAGCAGGGCTACGAAGCGACCAAGATCGCCGACATCGTGCGGCGGGCGGCAGTGGCGCGCAAAACCTTATATGACAACTTCGATGGCAAGGAGGATCTTTTCCTCTCCGCGATCGACTCCACCCTCACAGAGATGAGGCTTGCAGTCGAAGAGGCCTGTGCGGATACGGAGTCCTCCGAGGCCGCCATCGTCGCCGGCCTCGAGGCTCTTCTCGAGTACATCGCCGAGCATCCCGCCGCCTCGCGAATGTGCATGCTCGAGGCGATCTCGGCGACCCCCAGCTCAGCTCGGCTCTACGACAATGCGGTGAAAGGATTCGTCGAGCTGCTCCGCGCCAGAGCTCCCGAGGGGCTCGATTTACCGCAGACGATCGAGGAGTCGCTGGTCGGCGGTGTCGCCTGGATCATCCAGCAGCAGATCCGCCGCGGCGACGCAGAGAGCGCCGGCGATCTGCTCTCCGAACTGTCCCAATTCGTCCTATCTCCGTACTCCGGTGTAGGAAAGGTCGGTGGACCGGGGAGGCGAAAGTGAAAGTACGGTGGCAGACTCCAGTGCGGGAATGGATCGGCTGCCAAGGGGACGTCACGGGCTTTCGCCTGAGTTCGTAGCGCGAAATCAGCGTGAACGGCTGATTGCTGGCCTGATCGAAACGCTGTACGAGGTCGGGTACCAGAAGACCACCGTCTCACTCATCGGTCAGCGGGCGGCGGTCTCGAAGAGCGACTTCTACAAGCACTTCGAGAGCAAGGACGATTGCTTCATCGCCGCGTACGACGCCGCAATCGACCGGGTTCGCGAGCAGGTCGCCGCCGCTTGTGAGGCGAAAGAGGGGCAGGAGTGGGCGCGGCGGGTACAGGCCGGAATCGACGCCCTGCTGAAGGTTTTCGCCGCCGAGCCGGCGCTGGCCAGCATCGCCCTGGTGGAAGGTTTGCGCGCCGGTCGCGGGGTCTACGACCGCTACCAGGCCGCGGTCGAGTCCTTCGTCGGATGCCTCCGTGAGGGGGCGCCGCTGACTCCGGCCGGAACGGAAGTGCCGGAGGCGACCGACGAAGCGGTCGTCGGCGGCATCGCTTCGCTGATGGGCCGGCGCGTCCTGGGCGGAGAAGCGGAGCGGCTTCCCGAGCTATTTCCGGAGATTCTCGAGTTCGTCCTCACCGCCTACGTGGGTGCGGAGGAGGCGCGGCGAATAGTCTCCGCGGAATGAGCGAGCCGACCAGCGGCGTCCTTCCCTCGCAGTCTCTGAACCAGGCGATCGAGGCCGAATGGGTCAGCTCCGGCGACTACCGGATCCGGCCCGAGGCGGTGCAGCCGGCGAGCATCGACCTGCGGCTCGGGGACTTCGCCTGGGCGCTGCGCTGCTCGTTCCTCCCCGACGTCGACTCGACCGTCGAGGAGAAGATCGAGGGGCTCGCCTTCCAGCGCGTCGACCTCCGCGACGGCGCGGTGCTGGAGCGCGACCGGCCCTACCTGGTGCCGCTGATCGAGGAGCTGAACCTGCCCGAGGACATGCGGGGGAAGGCGAACCCAAAGAGCTCGACCGGCCGGCTCGACGTCTTCACCCGGGTGATCACCGACCGCCACCACCGCTTCGACGACATCCGCGCCGGCTACCGGGGCAAGCTCTACCTGGAGATCGTGCCGCGCTCGTTCGCGATCCAGGTGCGGCGGGGGCTGTCGCTGAACCAGCTGCGGCTGGCCCGCGGCGACGTCC
>DATHFL010000029.1:0-7725 GCA_035318125.1 Solirubrobacterales bacterium
CGCAGATGCGGCTGCTGCGGCCGCTGCTGCGCCGCGCCGCCCGCCTCGTCGCCGTCGCCCGCTTCGAGGTCGAGCAGTACGGGGAGGCGCTGGGGGTGCCGCCCGAGCGCTTCGCCCTGATCCCCAACGGGACCGACCTCAGCTTCTCCGACGCCGACCTCGCGACCGCCGAGCCGGCGACGACGACGCTGGCCTCGATCGGCCGGCTGGAGCGCTACAAGGGCCACCACCGCGTGCTCGAAGCCTTCCCGCTGGTGTTGGAGCGGGCGCCCGAGGCGCGCCTGCTGATCGTCGGCAAGGGCCCCTACGAAGAGGAGCTGCGCCGCCAGGCCGAGGAGCTCGGGGTGGCCGAGCGGGTAGAGGTCACCAGCGTCCCCGCCGACGACCCGGGCGGGATGGCGGCGCTGCTGGGCCGCGTCTCCCTGGTCGTGCTGATGAGCGAGTTCGAGACCCATCCGCTGGTCGCACTGGAGGCCGCGGCGGCGCGCCGCCGCCTCCTCGTCGCCGACGCCGGCGGCCTCGCGGAGCTGGCCGCGGACGGCTTCGGGCGGGCGATCCCGCTCGACTCGCCGCCCGAGCGGATCGCCGCCGCGGCGATCGAGCAGCTGGCCCAGCCGCAGCCCGAGCGCGCCCCCAGCCTCACCTCCTGGGACGAATGCACGGCCGCTCTCATCGACCTCTATGGATCAGTTCTTTTAAGTAGACGAACGTCCGAGGGTTCAGGGGACGGCTGAAGTTCGCGCGGGGGCTGAGCCGATGAGTGCGGGGCAATGTCCCGCCTCCGTCTCCTCGCCGCCCTCTCCGTCCTCGCCCTCTCGCTGATCGCGCTGAGCGCTCCCGGCGCCCTCGCCGCCGCGGGCATCTCCCCGGCGAAGTCGCTCGGCGGCGAAAAGACGACCAGCGCGGCGCGCCCCGGCACCGGCAACGGCAAGGAAGTGCTGACGATCGCGACCGCCTCGCCGGCCGACGGGCAGACCGTCTCCGGCACGGTCGCCTGGGAAGTCTCGCTCCTCAGCGGCTCCCCGAGCAAGGTCGAATTCGCGGTCGACGGCGTCGGCGTGGGGAGCGACTCGACCGCCCCCTACGGCTACGGCCTCGACACCGCCAAGCTGGGCAACGGCTCCCACGCCCTCAGCGCCACCGCCTACGGCTCGCGCGGGGTGAAGGCGACGACGAAGGTGACGGTCACCGTCGCCAACGCGACCCCCGACCCCGTCCCGAGCCCGGAACCGGAACCTGCCCCCGAACCCGCCCCGGAACCGAGCCCGACTCCCGGCGGCCCGATCTACTGGGGCGCGACGATCGGCTCCCACCTGACCGGCGGCCAGGCCCCCTGGGACATGAACGCGGTCGCCAAGTTCGAGGAGGGGGCCGGCAAGCGCCTCTCCCTGGTCCAGTTCTTCCAGCCCTTCTCGCAGTGCAGCGGCGGCTCCTGCAGCTACTACAGCTTTCCCACCACGCCGCTGGAAAACGTCCGCCTCCACGGCTCGATCCCGGTCCTCAGCTGGAGCTCGCAGTCGATCCCCTCGAGCCTGAACGAGCCCGACTACCAGCTCTCCGACGTGATCTCCGGCCGCCACGACACCTACATCCGCGAATTCGCCACCAAGGCGAAGAACTGGGGCCACCCCTTCTTCATCCGCTTCAACTGGGAGATGAACGGCAACTGGTTCCCCTGGTCGGAGGGCGTCAACGGCAACAAAGCCGGTGAGTTCGTCGCCGCCTGGCGCCACGTCCACGACATCTTCACCGCGGTCGGCGCCAGCAACGTCACCTGGGTCTGGTGCCCGAACGTCGACTGGAACAACAACCTCTCCGGGCTCGCCTCCCAATACCCCGGCGACGAATACGTCGACTGGACCGGCCTCGACGGCTACAACTGGGGCACCAACCCCAACCACCCGGATCGCTGGAAGAGCTTCGGCGAGGTCTACCGGTCCACCTACAAGCAGATCGTCGAGAACATCGCCCCGACCAAGCCGCTGATGATCGGCGAGGTCGCCTCCAGCGAGTACGGCGGCTCGAAGGCGGCCTGGACCAAGGACATGCTGACCCGGATCCCGGCCGAATACCCGAAGATCCGCGCCCTCCTCTGGTTCGACAAATTCGACAGCAGCATGGACTGGCCGGTGGAGACCTCGAGCAGCGCCACCACCGGCTTCTCCGAAGGCATCCAGAGCTCCGCCTACGTCGGCAACGCCTTCGCCAACCTCAGCCCGACGGCGATCCTCCCCGCGGGCTGATCGCGGAATTTCAACCCCCACTGGACAAACGTCCAAGCTGGGTTGAAAAAGCTGAGACATCCGGCCAGCGGGCCGATGGCCCCGTATGGCCGGACGTTCCACCGCTCGCCTCGCCGCCCGCACCGTCTGGGCTGCCCTCGCGATCTTCCTGCTCCTCGGCGCCGGGACGGCCTTCGCCGGCTCCGGCGGCAAGCAGGCGCCCCGCGGCAAGCACGCGCGGCTGGCCGACGCGAAGGCGCTGGTCGGGCCCAACCGCTGCGTCCGCGCCCGCGCCAAGCGGGTCAACCTCAACCGCACCCGCCGTCGCTGCGCGCCGAAACGCGCCGTCGCCAGCGGCACCCCGCAGCCGCTCTACTGGGGGGCGACGATCGGCGACCACCTGACCGGCACCCAGGCCCCCTGGGACATGAACGCGGTCGCCGACTTCGAGGCGCGGGCGCAGAAGTCCGCCTCGATGATCCAGTTCTTCCAGCCCTTCGCCCAGTGTGGCGGCTCCTCCTGCTCCTTCTACGGCTTCCCGACCACGCCGATGAACGACATCCGCGCCCACGGCGCGATCCCGGTCCTCAGCTGGAGCTCGCAGTCGATCCCCTCCAACCAGAACCAGCCGGACTTCCAGCTCTCGGACGTGATCGAAGGCCGCTACGACGAGTTCATCCTCGACTTCGCGACCGAATCCAGGGAATGGGGCCACCCCTTCTTCCTCCGCTTCAACTGGGAGATGAACGGCGACTGGTTCTCCTGGTCCGAGGGCGTCAACGGCAACAGGACCGGCGAGTTCGTCGCCGCCTGGCGCCACGTCCACGACCTCTTCGCCCAGGCGGGGGCGACCAACGTCAGCTGGGTCTGGTGCCCGTTCGTCGACCCGGCCGGCTCGCTGCAGGACCTCGCCCCGCTCTACCCCGGCGACGCCTACGTCGACTGGACCGGCCTCGACGGCTACAACTGGGGCACCAACCCCTCCTCGCCGCGCGGCTGGCGCAGCTTCGACCAGCTCTTCGAAGCCTCCTACCGGCAGATCACCGAATCGATCGCCCCGACCAAGCCGCTGATGATCGGCGAGGTGGGATCGAGCGAGCACGGCGGCTCGAAGGCCGAATGGATCGCCGAGACCCTGGCCGAGGTCCCGGTCTCCTATCCGCGGGTGAAAGCCCTGCTGTGGTTCGACAAATTCGACGACGGCATGGACTGGCCGATCGAGACCTCGGGCGGCGCCTCGGCCGCCTTCGCCGCAGGCGTCCAGCCCGCCGCCTACCAGGGCGCCGCCTACGGCGGGCTCGCCGGCGGCGCGATCGCACCGCCGAGCTGAGCACGAGCCAGGCCCGCAGAGGCCGTTCCCTACACTTGCCCGCTCTGCTTGCGATTCGCCACCCCAAGCGCTTCCCTGCAGCGGGGCTGCTCGTCGCGCTGCTCCTGGCGCTGCTCGTCTGCGCGCCGGCGACCGGCGCTGCCGCCGCCGGCAAGAACAAAAGGCACCCGCACCCCCGCAAGGTCAAGCCAAAGCCCGTCTACTGGGGCGCCTGGATCGGCGACCAGCTGACCGGCGAGGCCGCGCCCTGGGACATGAACGCGGCCTACAAGTTCGAGGAAATCCTCGGCAAGGGGATGTCGCTGCTTCAGTTCTCCTCGCCCTTCCAGTACTGCGACGGCTCCACCTGTTACCTCTACGAGTTCCCCGAGGAGGCGATGCAGGACATCCGCAACCACGGCTCGATCCCCTTCTTCAGCTGGGGGGCGGAAGTGGCGCCGCGGGTCAACGAGGTCCAGCCTGACTACCAGCTGGCGGACCTGATCGAAGGCCGCCACGACGCCTACATCCGCCAGTTCGCCGGAGAAGTGCGGGCCTGGGGCCACCCCTTCTTCCTGCGCTTCAACTGGGAGATGAACGGCGACTGGTTCCCCTGGTCGGAGGGGGCGAACGGGAACGTGCCCGGCCAGTACGTCGCCGCCTGGCGCCACGTCCGCGACGTCTTCAACTCGGTCGGGGCGACCAACGCGACCTGGGTCTGGTGCCCGTTCGCCGACGCCAAGGGGAGGCTGGCGGACATCCGCTCGCTCTACCCCGGCGACGAATACGTCGATTGGGCCTGCATGGACGGCTACAACTGGGGCAAAAGCCCGGTCAACGCCCAGCGCTGGAAAAGCTTCGGCCAGCTCTTCGACAAGACCTACGAACAGCTGACGAAGAAAGTCGCGCGGAGGAAGCCGATCATGCTGGCCGAGTTCGCCTCCTCGCCGCACGGCGGCCACAAGGCGCTCTGGATCAAGAACATGTTCGAGAAACTGCCGCGCAAGTACCCGCGGATCCGCGGCCTGATCTGGTTCGACTCCTTCGACCGCGGGGTCAACTGGCCGCTGGAGACCTCCGCCACGGCGACCAGGGCCTTCTCCAGGGGTATCGGTAAACGGCGGTATCTCGACAATCGCTTCAGCGAGCTCGCCGAAAGCCCGATAAGGCCATTGCCCTGATCCAATTCCCGGATCGGGCTCGTAGGAAGGGCGGACGCGAGAGCGAAGCTAACTGTCTCCCCTCGGGTTCGAAAAACCACAGATGACCACGGATCGCATGCCAGCCGCCCGCCGCCGCGGGCTTCGCCTTGCCCTCGCCTGCGCGCTGGCCGGCGGCTGTCTGCTCGCCGGCGCAGCGCTGGCGCCGGCGGCGAAACGGCCGCCCGCCTCGCTCTATTGGGGGGCTCAGATCGGCCCCCAGATGACCGGCGAAGCGGCGCCCTGGGACATGCGGCCGGTGCAGCGGCTGGAGCGGATCGCCGGCAAGGGACTCTCGCTGGTCCAGTTCTCGGCCCCCTTCGCCACCTGCGACGGCGGCGGCAGCTGCGTCTTCGAAAGCTTCCCCTCGACGCCGCTGGAAAACGTCCGCCGCTACGGCGCGATCCCGGTCTTCAGCTGGAACTCGACCTCGAGCCCGCCCAGCCTCGACCAGCCGCAGTTCGCCCTCTCGACGATCCTCGAGGGGCGCTACGACGCCCACATCCGCGACTTCGCGGTCAAAGCCAGGGAATGGGGGCACCCCTTCTTCCTCCGCTTCAACTGGGAGATGAACGGCTTCTGGTTCCCCTGGTCGGAGGGCGTCAACGGCAACACCGCCGGCCAGTACGTCGCCGCCTGGCGCCACGTCCACGACATCTTCACCGCGGTGGGGGCGAACAACGTCACCTGGGTCTGGTGCCCGAACGTCGACCTGCACGGGCTGCTGGCGCCGCTGGCGCCGCTCTACCCCGGCGACGCCTACGTCGACTGGACGGCGCTCGACGGCTTCAACTGGGGCGAGCGCCGCGGCTCGCCGGGCTGGCTCAACTTCAACCAGGTCTACCACCGCACCTATAAACAGATCGTCACCCGCATCGCCCCGACCAAGCCGCTGATGATCTCCGAGATCGCCTCCAGCGACAAAGGCGGCTCGAAAGCGGCCTGGATCAAGGACGCCCTCTCGAAGCTGCGCCACAAATACCGCAAAGCCCGCGCCGTCGTCTGGTACGACATCAACGACCGCGGCACCAACTGGCCGATCGAGAACTCCAAGCCCTCCCGCCGCGCCTTCCGCAGCGGCATCCGCTCAGGCGCCTACCGCCCCAACGTCTTCGGCGACATCGCCGCCAGCCCCATCCAGCCCCCTCCGCGCTGAGCACGGACGACGGAGCTCCGGCCGGCGGGTCCTGTCTCCGATCGGGGGCTCTCCCTACCGGGAGAGTCCTCCCGATCGTCGCCACCCGCCGGAGGAGCCCCCTAACAGGACAGGCTCCTTATCGAGTTCGCGAAAACCCTCCCTGAAGGGGGGTTTTTGCGAACTCGGTTCTCCTGGTCGCGCTACGCCGTGACCCGGGCCTGCTCCGGTACCTCGCTGGGAGGTACGTGGAGGCGCTCGCGGCGGAGGCTGCGGCGGCGGCGGGCCTCCTTGAAGATCGTGCCGAGGACGCGGAAGCCGTCGCGGAAGGTCTTCAGGTTGCTCTGGCCGTGGAGGCGCTCTTTCTCGTAGCTCGGCACCTCGGTGATCTTCATCCCCGAACCGGCCATGCGGAGGTTGATCAGCGTCTCCACCTCGAAGCCGGGGACGTCGAGGGAGATGAAGGGGAGGCAGCGGGCCCAGAAGGCGTTGTAGCCGTAGCAGAGGTCGGTGAAGTGGGTGCCGTGGAGGAGGTTGGCGGTGCCGCTGAGGAAGCCGTTGCCGGCCTTGCGCATCGCGGTGATGTCGGCGCTGCCACCACCCTCGAGGAAGCGTGAGCCCTTGGCGAAATCGGCGCCGGCCTCCAGCGCGGCCACGAAGCTGGGGATCTCGGCCGGGTCGGCGGAGCCGTCGGCGTCGAGCATCACGACCAGGTTGCCGGTGACGGCAGCGAAGCCGGTGCGGAAGGCGTCGCCCTTGCCGCGGCCGCTCTGGGTCGTGACCCGGATGCCGGGATAGGCCTGGCACGCGGCCTCGACGGTGTTGTCGTGCGAGTTGCCGTCGACCAGGATCACCTCGTGCAGGCCGTCGGGGAGCGCTCCGAGCACGTGGCCGATGTTCTTCTCCTCGTTCATCGCCGGTACCACGACGCTGACCTTGGTCCTGCGGATGCGGCGGCGGTTGGGGCCCTTGTAGGGGACGGCGCCGCGGGCGGCCAGCGCCTCGACCTCGATCAGCGGCACGCCGCCGACCCGGCTCGGGGTCACCGACTGCGCCTCGAGCAGGTCGAGCGGGCGCGGCAGCAGGCTGACGGGCACGCCGATCGACTTGAAGGCGCGGACCAGCTCCAGCAGGCCCTCGTCGTCGGCGTGCTGGCTGGAGATGACGACGCGGTCGGCGTGGTAGCGCTCGACCACCTCGAGGGCGGCGACGCGGCCGGCGGTACCCGGGTCCCCCTCCGCCGGCGGCACCGTGCCGACGACGCTCGCGTACTTCTTCAGCGGCGCGTAGGCGCGCAGCCGTTCGGCGGTGTCGTCGTCGCCGACCAGCACCCAGCGCTCCTGCGGGTTGAGGCGCTCAAGGTAGGGCGAGAGGACAGAGCGGCAGAGGCTGTCGAGGGCGATGAAGCCGGCCCAGAGGCCGAGCTGCTCGACGCCGGCGAGCGGAGTCAGCAGCGAGGCCGCCCAGGCGAAGAGGGCGGCGACGAGGAAGCGGATGATCGGCCAGCCGGCGCCGTTCTCCTCGGCGCGGGCGCCCTGGGCGCCGTAGACCCCGAGCACCCCGTAGACGCCGACGAGGATCACCGGCGCGGCCGGGAAGGCGGGGAGGAAGGCGACGCCCGCGAGGGCGGCGACTACGGCGAGGACGATGGAAGAGGAGACGAAGTCGATCGCCGGCAGCAGCCAGAGGGCGGGGCCGCGGCGCGCCATCGGCATCGTGCCGAGGGTCGGTCGGTCCTGGACGAGGGCTTCGCGAGTGGTCGGCGGGGGCTGGAAGCGGCGATCTAGGGGGAGGTCGGTGGAAGAGTGCATGAAGACAGGGGAGAGAGGACTGGGTTTAGATGTAAGGCTGGTTTTGGAG
>DATHFL010000030.1:0-14382 GCA_035318125.1 Solirubrobacterales bacterium
GAGCTGGCCGCGGAGCACGGCACCCCCGCCTACCTTTACGCCGAGGACGACATCCGCTCCCGCGCCCGCGAGTACCGGGAGGCGTTCGAGCGCCGCGGCGCCGACTTCGAGGTCCTCTTCGCCAGCAAGTCGCTGCCCTGCACCGCCGCCTACCGGCTCTTCGCCGAGGAGGGGCTCTCGGTCGACGTCGCCTCCGGCGGCGAGCTGCACATGGCGCTGAGGGCGGGCTTCGACCCCGGCCGCATCCACATGCACGGCAACAACAAGTCCGACGAGGAGATCCTCTTCGCGGCCCGGGCCGGGATCCGCCACTTGATCCTCGACTCCTTCGACGAGATCGAGCGCTGCGAGCGGCTGCTCGACGAACCGCAGCGGGTGCTGATCCGGGTGACGCCCGGGATCAAGCCCTCGACCCACGACTACATCACCACCGGCCAGCTCGACTCGAAGTTCGGCTTCGGCCTCGAGGACGGGCTGGCGGCGCGGGCGGTCGAGCGGGTGCTCGCCTCCGAGAAGCTGGAGTTGGTCGGGCTGCACGCCCACATCGGCTCGCAGATCTTCGAGCTCGAGCCCTACACGCTGGCGATCCAGGCGCTGGGCGAGCTGGCCGGGGACTGGTGCCGGGTGGTCAACGTCGGCGGCGGCCTCGGCGTCGCCTACACCGCCGAGGACGAGCCGCCCTCGATCGACGCCTACGTCGACGTCAAGGTGCGCGGCGTCGCCGAGGTCTTCGGCGAGGGCGTGCGGATCCTGGTCGAGCCGGGCCGCTCACTGGTCGCCAACGCCGGTCTCACCGCCTATCGCGTCGGCACCGTCAAGGAGATCCCCGGCGTCCGCACCTACGTCGCCGTCGACGGCGGCATGTCCGACAACCTGCGGCCGATGCTCTACGGCTCCCGCTACGAGGCGCTGGTCGCCGACCGCGCCGCCGCCGCTCCGGACACGCTGGCGACGATCGCCGGAATGCACTGCGAGTCCGGCGACGTGATCGTCCGTGACGCGACCCTGGCCGAGCCCGCGGTCGGCGATGTCCTCGTCACCCCCGTCACCGGGGCTTACGGTTACGCGATGGCCAACAACTACAACGGCGTGCCGCGCCCGCCGGTCGTCTTCTGCCGCGACGGCGAGGCCCGCGTGGTCGTCCGCCGCGAGACCTACGAGGACCTGACCGCGAGGGACGTCTAGCGCGTCGATGGCCTCCGAGGGCTCCAAACCGGTCCGGATCGGGCTGCTGGGACGCGGCACGGTCGGCGCTGCCTTCGCCGATCTGCTCGCCGAGCGCGCCGGCGCCGTCGAGGCGGCGACCGGGCGGCGGCCGGAGATCGCCGGCGTCCTCACCCGGGAAGAGGGCGACTTCGACTCGATCCTCGCCGGCTCCGAGGTGATCGTCGAGCTGATGGGGGGGACCGACCCCGCCCGCGACCACGTGCTGGCGGCGCTGCGGGCCGGCAAGCCGGTGGTCACCGCCAACAAGCAGCTGCTCGCCCAGCACGGCGACGAGCTCTTCGCGGTCGCCCGCGAGGCGGGGGTGCAGCTGCGCTTCGAGGCGGCGGTGGCGGCGGTGATCCCGATCGTCCGCACGATCCAGGAGAGCTTCGGCGTCACCGAGATCGCCAAGGTCTTCGGGATCGTCAACGGCACCACCAACTTCATCCTCACCGAGATGGCGGCCAGCGGCGCCGGCTACGACGAGGTCCTCGCCCGCGCCCAGGAGCTCGGCTACGCCGAGGCCGACCCGACCGACGACGTCAGCGGCGCCGACGCGGCGGCGAAGATGGCGATCCTCGCCCGCCTCGCCTTCCACACGCCGGTCACCCTCTCCGAGGTCACCTACGAGGGGATCGAGGGGATCCGGCCCGACGACATCGCCTACGCGAGGGAGCTCGGGCTCTCGCTGAAGCTGCTCGGCGTCGCCGAACGCCGCGACGGCGGGATCAGCGTCCGCGTCTTCCCCTGCTTTCTCTACCGCGGCCATCCGCTGGCGCCGATCGAGGGGCCGTTCAACGCGGTGATGGTCGAGGCGCCGGCGATCACCGAGGTGACGATGTCGGGACCCGGCGCCGGCGGCCTGCAGACCGCCTCGGCGGTGCTCGGCGACGTCGTCTCGATCCTCGCCGGCGACGCGCCGGTGCACGAGACCCGGGTCGAGCTGCCGATCGTCGCCGACGTCAGCTCCTCCTTCTACCTCTACCTCGAGGTGGCCGACCGGCCGGGGGTGCTGGCGGGGGTCGCGACCGTGCTCGGCGACCACGAGATCTCGGTCAAGAGCGTCGTCCAGCGCGGGATCGGCGACGAGGCGCGGCTGGTGATGGTGATCCACGAGTGCCTCGAGTCCCGCTTCGCCGCCGCCCTGGAGGCGCTGGGCGAGCTCGACGAGCTGCGCGCGCCGCCGCGCTCGATCCGCGTCATCGAGGAGGAGTATTAGTGCAGGCCCCTGCAAATCTGCGCATCTCGGGGTCCTCAGTCGCTCGGCTCGGGTCACGCACTAACAAGTGCGCTCCCCTCCCCTCGCTCCCTGCGTCCCCCGACCTGCTTGATTTTCGGAGCCTGCACGGCCGTGGCTAAGGGGCTGATCGACCGCTACCGCGACCGGCTCTCGCTGGAGCCCGGCGATCCCGTCGTCACCCTCAACGAGGGCTCGACGCCGCTGATCGAGGCGCCGTGGCTCTCGGAGCGGATCGGCGCCCGCGCCTACTTCAAGTTCGAGGGGCTGAACCCGACCGGCTCATTCAAGGACCGGGGGATGACCGTCGCCGTCTCCCGTGCCAAGGGGCGCGGGGCGGAGGCGGTGATCTGCGCCTCGACGGGCAACACCGCCGCCAGCGCCGCCGCCTACGCGGCGCGGGCGGGCCTGCGCGGGGCGGTGATCGTCCCCGAGGGCAAGATCGCGATCGGCAAGCTGGCGCAGGCGCTGATGCACGGCGCCCGGGTGGTCGCCCTGCAGGGGAACTTCGACGACGCCCTGCGGATCGTCCGCGAGCTCTCGCAGAAGCACCCGATCGAGCTCGTCAACTCGGTCAACCCGCACCGGATCGAAGGCCAGAAGACCGCCGCCTTCGAGGTGGTCGAGGACCTCGGCGGCGCTCCGGGGGCTCTGGCGATCCCGGTCGGCAACGCCGGCAACGTCACCGCCTACTGGCGCGGCTTCCAGGAGCTCGACGCCGCGCCGGTCCTCTACGGCTTCCAGGCCGAGGGCGCGGCGCCGCTGGTCCGCGGCGAGCCGGTCGAGAATCCCGAGACCGTCGCCTCGGCGATCCGGATCGGCAACCCGGCGCGCTGGGAGGAGGCGATGGCCGCCTTCACCGCGTCCCGCGGCCGCGTCGCCGCCGTCTCCGACGAGCAGATCATCAACGCCTACCGTTGGCTCGCCGACAACGAAGGCGTCTTCTGCGAGCCCGCCAGCGCCGCCTCGGTCGCCGGCCTGCTCGCCCACGGCCTGCCGGTGGTCGAGGGCGCGGCGCCGCCGGAGACCGTCGTCTGCGTCCTCACCGGCCACGGCCTCAAGGACCCCGACACCGCCCTCGGCAAGGCCCCCGCGGTGATCGCCTGCGAGAACGACCTCAGCGCCGTCGAGCGGGCTGTATTCGACTGATTCGAATGCTCAGTATGGATTTCAATACCAATCAGTACTGGATCGCAATACTGGAGTGGGACAGTCAAGAATGACCGCCCGCCACCGGCTCGTCCGCGTTCCCGCTTCCTCGGCCAACCTCGGGCCGGGGTACGACGCGATGGCGGCGGCGATGTCGCTGCACCTGGAGCTGGAGGTGGAAGAGAGCGGCGAGTTCTCCTTCGACCCCGGCGGGATGGAGGTGCCGACCGACCGCGGCAACCTGATCGTGCGGGCCTTCGAGAGCCTGCGGCCGGCCGACGGGATCGCCTTCCGGCTGCGCAGCGAGATCCCGCTGGCACGGGGGCTGGGGTCGAGCGCGGCGGCGATCGTCGCCGGCCTCTACGCCGCCGACCACCTCTACGAGCTGGCGCTGACGAAGGAGGAGATGCTGGCGCGGGCGACCGCGATCGAGGGTCATCCCGACAACGTCGCGGCGGCGATCTACGGCGGCTTCGTCGTCTGCGGAGGCGGGGGAGAGGCGCCGGTGGCGGCGCGCTTCGACCCGCCCGAGGGGCTGGAGGGGATCGTCGTGATCCCGCCCGAGGAGGTCTCGACCGAGCGGGCGCGCGAGGCGATCCCGGCCGAAGTGCCGCTCGCCGACGCCGTCGCCAACGTCTCCGCGGCGGCGATGCTGGTGCTGGGCCTCCGGGACGCCGACCTCGACCTGCTCGCCCGCGGCCTCGACGACCGCCTCCACCAGCCGCGCCGGCGTGAGCTCTACCCGCGCTCGATGGAGATCGTCGACTCGGCGCGCGAGCTGGGGGCGCTGGGGGCGACGATCTCCGGCGCCGGCCCGACCGTCCTCGTCTGGACGACCTGGCAGGACGCCGGCAACGTCGCCGCGGCGCTGGAGGAGCGCTGCGCCGGCTGGGCCGAGGTGCGGCGCCTGCCCTTCAGCCCCCTCGGCGCCGACGTGCCCGAGCTCTGATGGATTGGGTGGTCCAGATCGGGCTGGTCGAGCTGGCGCTCGGCGGCCTGCTCGGCTGGGCGATGGTGGTGCGCGAGGAGCGGCCGCAGTGGCTGCGCCGGATCGGCGTCGTCGCCCCGGCGCGGATCCGCCAGGTCCACCTCGACTACGTGATGATGGGCCTGATCCTGATCGGGGTCGGGCTCGCGGTCCCCGACCTGCCGACGGCGGTCGCCGCGGCGCTCGTCTTCGGCACCTTCGTCAACCCCTTCCTCTTTGTCCCGCTCGCCTTCGACCCCGAGGTCGAGAAGCGGCTCTGGTACCGGGCGCTGGCGGTCGTCTCCTTCGTCGCGGTCAGCGGCGGCCTGGTCGTGGCCGCCGTCGTCGGCCCGGGATAGAGTCGCGCCATGCCGACCGTCGCGAAGCCGAAGCTGCTCCTGCCCGCCCTCGTCCTCGCCGCGCTGCTGGCCCTGCCGGCCGCCGCGCAGGCGACGCTCGCCTACGTCAAGAACCCCTTCCACGCGACGGTCTACGTGGCGAACGACGACGGCTCCAGCCCCCACAAGGTCGCCGCCGGCCGCGCGCCGCACGTGTCGCCGAACGGCGAACTGGTCCAGTACGTCCACGAAGGGCCGAAGTTCGCGCAGGAACTGAAAGTGGCGGCCGCCTCTGGCGGGGGCGGACGGACGCTGATGACCAACTTCCGCGAACCGTATTTCGTCGCCTGGTCGCCGGACTCGACCACGATCGCGGCGCAGCGCGGGGGCGAACTCGGCAAGCGCAAGCTGGTCCTGATCGACGTCGCGACCGGCGCCCAGCGAGTCGTCGCCCAGGGCTTCTTCGGCGGCTTCAGCTTCTCGCCGGACGGCAGCGAACTCGTCTACTCGCGCTCGGGCAGCGAACGGTACCCCCCGCGCAGCGACGTCTTCCGGGTGCCGGTCGCGGGCGGCAAAGCGGTCCAGCTCACCCACGACCACCGCTCGCTCGACCCGCTCTGGGGGCCGAACGACCAGATCGTCTTCGCCAAGCTGGTCGGTGCGAAGACCCGTAGGTACGGGCCGAAGAACGAGCTCTTCCTGATGGACCCGCAGGGCAAGGGCGTCAAGCAGCTGACTCACACCAAGGTCGATCCGCTCCTGCAGGGGCTCTTCCCGACCGACTGGTCGGCCGACGGCAAGCGCCTGCTGACCGAGTTCCAGGGGCAGGACACGAGCTACGCCGTCGTCGTCAACCCGCAGACGGGGGCGCAGCGGCCGGTCGAGGAGACGGGAGAGCAGGGCTTCGTCGGCACCGCCCTCTCGGCCGACGGCACGCTCGTTCTCGGCTTCAACGGCGGCTTCGACCCGGACCTGCGCAACCACAAGGTCCAGACCGTCCCCTACTCGGGCGGCAAGCCGAAGACCCTCGTCAAGGAAGCGCTCGAACCGAGCTGGAACCGCTGAGGTGAGGGTCGTGTCGCTTTTGTTCGGGCTAGCCGGGCAAAAGCGACACGCCTAATCCAACAGCCCTACTTGGCGCAGGATCGAGACGCTGTCCGAGTAGACGTCCTTGCGCTTGATCAGGCCGTCCTCGAAGGGGATGACGTCGAGGCCGTCCCATTCGACGCGGCGGCCGGTCGGCTCGGCGACGAGGTCGCCGCGGCGCATCGTGTTGACGTGGGTGGCGGTCGCCGTCCATTCCTGCACCACCAGCCCCTCGCGGACGTAGAGGCGGCGGGTGGTGAAGGCGATGTCGGGCCAGGTCTCGAAGATCGAGCCGATGTGGCCGCGCGCCTCCTCTCCGGTCGCCGACTCGCCGGCGGTGTGGTTGTCGAAGACCATGTCCGGCGCGTGCATCGCCATGATCGCGTCGAGGTCGTGCGCGTTCCAGGCATCGTTGTAGCGATCGATCGCCTCCCGCAGCGCCTCAGGTGAGTCCTTCGCATCCATTCCGTCGATCCTCCTCGAACTGCATCAACTTTTCCACCCCGTAGATAGAAAAGTTGATGCAGTTCGCGTGGGGCGGCGTTAGGGTCGGGGGCATGACGAACTACACGATCAAGCACCGCGACGATTTCGAGCGGATGGAGGGGTCGGGGGAGTCGACCTGGCTTTTGGCGCGCAAGGCCTGCGGGACCACCGCCTTCGGCTACAACCTGGTCGAGATCGGGCCGGGCGGCCAGATCCCCGAGCACGACGAGACCGAGAGCGGCCAAGTCGAGCTCTACGTGATCCTCGAGGGCGAGGCGGTGATGCGGCTCGACGGCGAGGACCACCCGGCGCCGGCCGGCACCTTCGCCTCGATCGAGCCCGCCGCCACCCGCACGATCCTCAACCGCTCCGACGCCAAGGTCACCGCGATGGTGATCGGGGTCGAGCCCGAGGGCGGCTACGAACCGATGTCGTGGGCTTGACCAGGGCCCCTATAATCCCGTAACTCGTTAACCCGTCGCGCGCCCGCTCGAAGAAGGCGTGGAACCCGGGAGGTCAAAATTGAAGACCCAGTCCGATCGCAGCGCTCCGGTTGAGCGCTATTCCCCAGAGCGCCCTTACCGGCCCCTCGTCTCACCGCCCAGCGTCGAGGACAAAGACGCCTGCGCGATCTACGCGTCGGTCCGCAAGGACGCGACGCCGAGCCACGAACCGATCGAACTGGCGATCCCCGCCCTGCAGAAGATGCTCCACCGCGCCGGCAACGTCGACGGCGAGGGGGACGGCTGCGGCCTCCTGCTCGACATCCCGCGCAAGATCTGGGCCGAGGAGGTGCGCAGCGACGGCCACGACCCCTCGCTGGCGACCGACGACGCCTTCGCCGTCGCCCACGTCTTCATCGAGCGCTCCCAGGACGTCGAGAAGGTCAAGCACGACGCCCGCGAGCTGCTCGGCCGCGGCGGCTTCCGCATCCTCGCCGAGCGGATCGGCGTCGTCGACTCGCCCGCCCTCGGCCCGACCGCCCGCGAGGAGGAGCCGATCTTCTGGCAGATCGCCGGCCTCGTCCCCGACGCCAAGACCCGCGACGCCGTCCTCTTCGAGCTGATGATCGCGCTGGAGAAAGAGCTCGACGTCCACGTCCCCTCCTTCTCCGCCGCCACCTGCGTCTACAAGGTGATGGGGGCGCCGAAGGTGCTCGGCGAGTACTACCCGGACCTGCGCGACCCGCGTTTCGAGACGATCGGCTGCTTCGGCCACAACCGCTACTCGACCAACACCTGGCCCTCGTTCAAGCGGGTGCAGCCGTTCTCGATGCTCGGCCACAACGGCGAGATCAACACGATCCAGCAGCTGCGCCAAGAGGCGAAGATGCTGGCGGTGCCGATCCAGCCCGGCTCCTCGGACTCGCAGGACCTCAACCGCACGATCGACACCCTGGTCAGCCGCGAGGGCTTCACCCTCGCCGAGGCGATGGAGATGGTGGTGCCGCCGATCGTCGAGGAGATCAAGGGGCTCCCCGAGGACCTGCATGGCTTCTACATGTACCTGCACCAGACGATGGGGCCGTTCGCGCAGGGCCCGGTGGCGCTGATCGCCCGCCACGCCGACGAGTGCGTCTTCTCCGCCGACGCGATGGGCCTGCGCCCGCTCTGGCAGGTGGAGACCGAGGACGACTTCGTCTTCAGCTCCGAGCCCGGCGTCGTCTCGGTGGCGAAGATGGTCGCCGAGCCGAAGCCGCTCGCCCCGGGGGAGAAGGCGCTGGTGCTGATCGACCGCGACGGGCGCCGCTCCTCCCTGCACCCGCACGACGAGATGCTGCGGATCGTCCGCGACAGCTGGCTGCGGCGGAACGGGGCCGACGCCGTCGCCGGCTATGACCGTGCCCTGGAGACCGGCGGCCCGCTCGAGGGTCAGGACGTCCCCGGCTACTCCGACGCCGGCCCCGAGGAGCCGGTCAAGGTCGCCGACCGCGTCCTCGCCGGCTTCGGCTGGCAGCGCGACGACGTCAAACTGGTTCAGCAGATGGCCTCGAACGGGGCCGAGCCGGTCGGCTCGCTCGGCTACGACGGGCCGCTGGCGGCGCTCTCGCCCGAGCGCCAGAACCTCGCCGACTACTTCAAGGAGACGGTCGCCGTCGTCACCAATCCGGCGATCGACCGCGAACGCGAGATGGAGCACTTCTCGACCCGGACCCTGTTCGGTCGCCGCCCCTCGCTCGACAACGCCAGCGAGGACACCGGCACCGTCGAAACCGGGTTCCCGGTGATCCTCGGCGGCCACCACGAGCTGGCGCCGCTCTCCGACAAGACCTACCGGGCGATCGCCCGCGAGCACGACACCTACCTGCTCGAGGACCTCTGGGAGGAGTTCCGCGGCCGCGCCGCCGCCGTCGACATCTCCCTGCTGGAGTCGGAGACGACCCGCGGCGCGATCGAGCGGGTGCGACAGGAAGCGGTGAAGAAGGTGCGCAACGGCTGCGAGCTGCTGGTCCTCACCGACCGCACCGTCTACGACGCCGAGCGGCGCTACCTCGACCCGCACCTGGCGACCTCGGCGATTGACCAGGCGCTGAAGCAGTTCAAAGTCGAGCGCGGCGAAGAGAACCTGCGGCGGCGCTGCGGGATCGTCCTGCGCTCGGCGGCGATCCGCAACGTCCACGACGTGATGCTCGCCCTCGGGCTCGGCGCCAACGGCGTCTGCCCGTACACGATGGTCGAGGTGATCTGCGTCGAGGACTACGAGTCCGACGTCTCCAACCTCTGCGCGGCGCTGCGCAAAGGGATCGAGAAAGTGATCTCGACGATCGGCATCCACGAGGTGCGCGGCTACGCGCGCCAGTTCAGCTCGATCGGGGTCAAACCGGAGCTGGCGGAGATCTTCGGGACCGAGCACTACGCCGCCTCCGAGAAGGCGGGCACCGGCTTCGACGAGCTCGACGAGGACACCAACACCCGCGCCCACGCGCTCTCGGGCGACGAGGCGGCGGCGAAACCGGCGAAGACGTTCCGCTTCTACCCCAAGGTCTACAAGGCGGCGATCGCGACCGCCAACGGCACCGGCACCTACGGGGATTACTCGGAGAAAGTGCGGGAACTGGAGAAGCAGAACCCGATCTCGATGCGCCACGTCATGGGACTGAAGGGAGACCGCGACCCGGTCGACCCCGCCGGCGTCGACGCCGGCATCGGCCACCACGACTACCCGATCGTGATCTCCTCGATGAGCTTCGGCTCGCAGTCCGAGCCGGCCTTCCGCGCCTACGCGGAGGCGGCGAAGGAGGTCAACATCCTCTGCGTCAACGGCGAGGGCGGCGAGATCCGCGACATGTACGGGCGCTATCGCAAGTGGCGCGGCCAGCAGGTCGCCTCGGGGCGCTTCGGCGTCTCGGCGGAGATGCTGAACAGCTCCTACGTCGCCGAGATCAAGATCGGCCAGGGCGCCAAGCCCGGCGAGGGCGGCCACCTGCCCGGCAAGAAGGTCTCGGAGAAGGTCGCCGCCGCGCGTAACGCCTCCCCCGGCACCGACCTGATCTCGCCCTCCAACAACCACGACCTCTACTCGATCGAGGACCTGGCCGAGCTGATCGACGAGCTGAAGACCGTCAACCCGGACGTGCGGGTCTCGGTCAAGGTGCCGGTGGTGCCGAACATCGGCACGATCGGGCTCGGGATCGCCAAGGCCGGCGCCGACATCATCACCCTCTCGGGCTTCGAGGGCGGGACCGGCGCGGCGCGCCAGCACGCGCTGCGCCACGTCGGGCTGCCGAGCGACATCGGCACCCGCGCCGTGCACCGGGCGCTGATGGAGGCGGGGCTGCGCAACCGGGTCGAGATCTGGGCCGACGGCGGCTACCGGACCGGCCACGACATCGTCAAATTGCACTGCCTCGGGGCGAACCGGGTCGGCTTCGGCACCCTGGCGATGGTCAGCCTCGGCTGCACGATCTGCCGCGGCTGCCAGCTCGACACCTGCCACGTCGGCATCGCCACCCAGATCGAGACGCCCGAGGAAGCGCAGGCGCACGGGCTGAAGAAGTTCACCCCGCAGGAGGTCGACCTCGCGGCCGAGAGCTGCGCCCGCTTCTTCCGCTCGATGGGCGAGGAGGTCAAGCAGGTCGTGGCGTCGCTCGGCTACGAGCGCGCTCAGGACCTGGTCGGCCGCTACGACCTGCTGGAGCAGGTGGCGGCCAAGGACTCGATCGACCTGGCGCCGCTGATCACGCCGCTGGAGGAGTTCCTCGACCTCGAGCCGATCGACCTGCCGGTGGCCGAGGAGACCGAGGCGCGCGCCGAAGCCGGCCTGGTGATGGCGCGGCCGATCCGGATGGAGGCGAAGGAGGCCTCGAGCCAGATCGCGGCGCTGGCGCCGGAAGTCTGCTCCGGCGGCACCGTCCGCAGCCAGTTCCCGCGCGCGACCGACGCCAACGACCGCGTGCTCGGGACCGAGCTGGCGGGGGCGATCGCGCGCTCGCGGATCTTCGGCGACGGGCCGGAGTCCAGCGACGACGTGCTGGCGAGCCTCGAGTTCAACGGCGGCTCGGTCGCCGGCCAGGGGCTGGGGGCGTTCAACGCCTACGGCGTCTCGATCCGGGTCGAGGGCGGCGCCCAGGACGGTGTCGGCAAGACGATGCTGGGCGGGACGATCGCGATCCTCAAGGGCAAGGGCGCCAAGGGCCAGCGCCTCAACGGCTCGGTCGGCAAGTCCTTCGCCTACGGCGCCCAGCGCGGCAAGCTCTACGTCCAGGGCTCGGCCGACTCGCGCTTCTGCATCCGCCTCTCCGGGGCGGACGTGGTGCTGGCGGGGGAGCCGGTGGAGCCGATCGACGACAGCCGCGGGGCTCTCGCCGACCGCGCCAACGCCAAGGGCTTCGCCTTCGAGTACATGACCTCGGGGCGCGCCGTCGTCCTCGGCGACATCGGCCCCTGGGCCTGCGCCGGGATGACCGGCGGCCGCGTCTACGTCCGCCACAACGCCTTCGGCATCGACCGCGCCGCGATCGAACGCCGCCTCGGCAGGGGCGCCAAAGTCGAACTCAAGGACCTCGACGCCGAGGCCCTGATCGACATCGACGACCTGCTCAGCGGCTACGCGTCAGAGCTCCGCGCCACCGGCCAGGACGAGGAGGCCGACCGCGTCCTCGACCTCGCCGCCGATGCGACCAGCAACTTCCTGATGATCGTGCCGCTCAAGGTCCAGGCCGACCCGAGCATCTCCACGGAGTAAGCGCTAGTCCTTCCCCTCCAGGCGGTCCGCGATCGCGCGGACCTCTTGGAGGAGGCCGTCGAGCATGTGCTCGGTGTTGGAGTGGATGCGCCATTCGGCGAGGCGGCGCTCGGCATCGATGCTGTCGAGGCGCTGCTCGAGGGTGGCGGTGCGGTCCTCGAGCCGGCGGACCCGGCGGTCGGTCCGCTTCTGGGACTTGCGGACGCGGGTCTTGACGTAGCGCCGCAGGTCCTCCTGCATCGTGTCGAGCTCGCGCCTTAGATCGCTGTTTAGCGGCGCGTTCTGTTCGTCGAGCATCTGCTCGACCCCCCGCCGCACCCGCTCGATCTCCTCGTGCAGCTGCGCCCGAGCGCGCTCGGCCGAGGCCGAGATCGACTCCTCGCCCCCAGGGCGCGGCGGCTCGTCCGAATTCGGCGCGGCGTTCACGGCCCGAATCGTAGGGGGGAGAGGGGCGGAAACCGCTCGGGAAGGGGCTGAAAGGTCACACGCACAACTTGCCGACCGTGCGACTTGACGCGCGCGGAGTTCGGTTCAACGCGATTTCCAGCGGATTCTCCTGTCGGGAGGAAGGTCTCCGGCAACGGTACTTCAAATTACTTGACCATAAGTGGTTCCCTCCCATAGAAGTGTGGGGAAACCAATCCGGGCCCAACGCTCGGGAATCCAAGGAGGGAATCACATGAAGTACATCAAGGTACTCAGCCTGATGGCTGTGGCCGCGGCGGCCATGATGGCGCTCGCCGCCACCGCCTCTGCGGGCACATTCGCATCGCCTAAGGGGACGCCCTACACAGGAAAAGTCCACGCTATCGCAAACCCAGGTGAAACCACCCTTCATGGGGTTGTCACAATCACGTGCAAATCATCGACAGTCGAAGGCGAAATCACAACGCACAGTCACACCACTACAGGCTCGGGGCACGTCAGTAAACTGCTCTTCAACGAATGCGGTGAAAATCACGTAACCGTAGAAGAAGCGGGAACGCTGGAAGCCCACACACACTCGGCTGATGCAACCGGTGAAACATACGCGATCCTTACATCGTCCGGTGCCAAAGTATCGATCCAGGTAACAAGCCTCGGCATTACCTGCGTTTTCACGACCAGCAACACCGAAGTCGGCACAGTCACAAACAGCACACATCAGGAAAAAACACACGCACACGCTACATCCACAGGACTAGCGTCTATACCGAAAACAGCAGTGATTCACGTCGATTCATCGAAAATCCCGCGGACCGGCGGCAGCTTCTTCTGCGGCTCCTCGGGCGAATGGACAGGTACATACGAAGTTACAACTCCCGATTACCTGGACTACAACTGATTCATTTTTCCCTAATAAGGGCTAGGGCGCAGCCGCCAATTGGCGGCTGCGCCATATGCGGAGACGAGCGGGTACCTTGACAAGACCCGCATGTAGCTTTAGTCTCCGCGGGTCAAAAGGATTCTCGGGAGGAGCCAGGGATCAATGAGGGGTTTCAGGGAACCAGGGTATCTGGCGCTAGTGACGCTGAGCTTGTTGTGCTTGGGCAGCCTTGTTACTCCGGTAAATGCCGCAGGAGCTCCCTATCAGGTCGAACCAGAACTGTCTCTGACGGGGGACTGCAGCACCAATCCGTTTATCGACCCCGTTCCAGACCCTCCCGTCGCGAACTGTCCCGCTGGTCAACATCCTCCCAGTGGCCGCTTCAGCGAACCGCGCAGCGTCGCTATCGACTCCTACGGCAACGAGTACGTGGCGAGCTATGCCTTTGATGGAACCAAAGGCCGGATCGACGTCTTCGACGACGAAGGCAACTTCATCACCGAGCTGCTCGATCCGCGTGGACCCCATAGCATCGCCGTCGACAGCAAAGGAAATCTCTACGTCTTTGAGGATGCGCCAGGGGAACGTGAAATCGTTCGCTACGCCCCCACCGTTTACGAACCCCTAGCCGGCAAAATCAAATACGAAAACCCACGGGTTCTAGTCGCCAAAACTATAGTCTTCGAAGGTGGCATTGCGATAGACCACTCTAACGATCACGTCTTCATAGATTTGAATAACTCTATTGCCGAATACAGTTCAGCTGCGGAAGGCAACAAATTCCTCAACACGATCACCCACGCGAAACTCAAATCGAGCCTATGGGTGGCGGTCGACTCGCAGCGCCGGCGCCTCTATGCCAGCTACTGCAAAGAAGCGATCTTCAAATGTGGCGTCCTCGTCTTCAACGCCGACGCCCCCTACGAACTGCTGGAAGAGATCGACGGCTCGTCTGTGCCGGCCGGCAAATTCGTCTCTGCCAAGGGCTGGCTCTCGACCGCGGTCAACGAGGAGACCGGCCATTTCTTCGTCGACGACCTCGAAGCCTCCGAAAGGGTCTATGAGTTCGACGAGGACTTCCAATACTTCGCGACGGTCGAAAACGAAGGCTTTGCAGGCGGCAATGCGCTGCAGATCGCGGTCGCCAGCAACCCGCTGAACAAAGAAAACAGGAATTTCGAATACCTCTTCGTGCCCTCGCCGTTCGGCAACCGTGTCCTCGCCTTCGAACCGCCCCTGGAACAGCCACCGGATGTTGAATCGCTGGAAGCGACCAACATCGCCGAAACCGAAGCCGAGCTGCGGGCGATGATCGACCCCGAAGGCGGTAACACCGAATACGTGATCGAAATCGAAGGCCCCGGCCTCGAAGCCCCCCAGATCGTCGCCCAGGGGACGATCCCCGGAACCGCCTTGCCCCAGG
>DATHFL010000031.1:0-3128 GCA_035318125.1 Solirubrobacterales bacterium
CCACGAGCGGTTCGCGCCCGAGGTCCTGACCGCCTTCTCGCGGGTCGAGAACAGCCGCCGCGAGTCGTGAGCGGCCGCGAGCAGATGCGGGTCCTGCTCGTCTGCCATCGCTACCCGCCGCTCGGGGTGGCGGGGGTCGAGCGGCTGACCCAGCAGGCGGCCGAGGAGCTGGCGCGGCGCGGCCACGAGGTGACGGTGCTGACCCGCCGCGCCACCGAGGCGCCGAGCTTCTCGCTGGAGCGGCGGACCGAGGCCGGAGTGCAGATCGTCTCGGTCGCCGGCGGCGGCTACGACTTTGGGCGCTTCCCGGTCCACGAGCCGGCGCTGGAGCGGCTCTTCGAACGGATGCTGGCCGAGCTCGCCCCCGACGTCATCCTCGCCACCCACCTGATGCACCACTCGCCGGGGTACGTCGCCGTCGCCCACCGCTGGCGCGTGCCCTTCGTGCTGGAGCTGCACGACTTCTTCATGCTCTGCCCGCGGGCGCACCTGCAGCGGAAATCAGGCGATCTGTGTGCGGGACCGGAGGGAGGAGCCGCCTGCGCGGTCCACTGCTTCGGCGACCAGCGGCAGGCGCAGCTGCGCTGGAGCCTGCGCTCCGGGAGCTTCGCCGAGGCGGTGCGGACGGCCGACGCGGTGCTGACGCCCTCGCGCTACGTCGCCGAGCGCTTCGCCGAGCGCCGCGACGGCGGCTCGCCGATCGAGGTGGTGCCGAACGGCATCGCCGACTTCGGCAAGGCGGTGCGGGAGGAGCGCGACCCGGCGGCGCCGCTGCGCCTCGCCTCGATCGGGATCACCGTCGAGCACAAGGGCTTCCGGGTCGCGGCCGAGGCGCTGCGCCTCGCCGGCATCCCCGCCCGCTACACGATCTTCGGCATCCAGATGGAGCCGGAAGCGCGACACCTGCGCGAAACCGCCGCCCAGGCGCCGAACCTGGAGCTGGAGCTGTTCGGCGAGTTCTCACCGGCCCAGCTGCCGACCCTGCTCGCCGGTATCGATGCGGTGGTGGTCCCCTCGATCGTCCCCGAGACCTTCTCGATAGTCGCCCGCGAGGCCTTCGCCTGCGGTATCCCCGTCATCGCCTCCGACCTCGGCGCCCTCCCCGAAGCGATCCGCCCCGACGACAACGGCTGGCTCTTCCCCCCCGGCGACGCCATCGGCCTCGCCACCCTCCTCCAGGAGCTCCACGCCGATCCGACCCGCCTGCGTCGCGCCGCCGCCGGCATCCGCCCCGATGACGTCACCTCCCTCGCTGCCCGCACCGATCAGGTCGAAGCGCTGCTCCGTCGGGCGATCAGCGACCTCGCCGCAGGCGGTGCAAAGCGGCACGAGCCCGAGCTGGGGCTGATGCGCGAGGCGCTGATTGCGGCGGAATCGCAGCGAGGAGGCGCTCCTGCTCGTCCCTCAAGGCGTCGAGCTCCCTTCGGATGATCGCGCGGTCCTCAGCCAGGGCGATCGTTTCGGCGCTGAGCTGAGCGACGTTGTGCTGCAGCGCCGCGACCTCGCGCGGCTCCCCCGGCTCCGGTGTCAGCAGGTCCGCTTCCGTGATCTCGACCTCGCGCTTGCGCAGGACCAGCAGGCCGTGGCCGAACCGCTCGCCGTCATTCACCTGCTCGAACTCGAAGGCGCGCCCCCAGTGGGCGCGCAGCCACCACTCGGAGTGCTGCACCGAGGGGCCGCCCTCGTCCCAGGACTGCCACGGCCGCAACACGTTCATGCCGATCCGGTCGGGGTCCCAGGGCTCACCGGCGATCGACGGCGACATCCCCTCGCCGAGGAAGGTGCAGATGAAGCGCCCGCCCGGACGCAGCACCCGGTGGATCTCCAGCAGCCAGCCCGCCCAGTGGTCGGTCAGGTGGGTGAAGACCGACATCGCCAGCGCCAGGTCGACGTGCTCGTCGGGCAGCGACAGCCCCGGCTCCTCCTCGCAGACGAAGACGTTCAGCGGCGGGCTGAGGTTCTCCCGCAGCCACTCGATGCTCGCCGCGTCGATGTCGCAGCCGATGAATTCGCACCGCTCGGCCTCAGGCAGGAAGTGCCGCAGCAACTTGCCAGCCCCGCAGCCGAAGTCGAGCACCCGCCTCCCCTCGGTGAACCAGTCGGCCCCCTGCAGGTTGACAACCACCTCCCGGATGTTCCGCCCCATCTCGTCGAAGCTGGCAACGGGATCGTCCGGGTCGGTGACGCCGACCCGAAACGCAAGCTCGGCGGGCGGAAGAGGGACGTCAGCCACGGCGCGACGGTATCAAGGAGGCGGTGGGCCGATTACGAGCTCGCTCTTCCTCAGAGTTGCTCGGGAATCAGGGTGAAGCCTTGAAGGCGAGCGGCCTCGCGCAGCTCCCTGTCCCAGCAGGCGAACTCGAGCTCTTCGCCCGTGGCAAACGAGATCGCCCCAGCCAGGTGGACGGCATCGTAGGCGCGGAGCGAGTGAGTGCGGGCGCTCTCGGCAGCCTCCGCGAGAAGCACCTCGCTGACCGCGTGGACGTAGAGACCGCGCCACAGTTTCTCCAGCCCATCGAGGGCACGGCGGAGTTGCGCGGTGGTCAGCCGCCCTCCCTTGCGCATCCGAGCCAGGGCCGCCGTCGCCTCAACGTGGGCGATTGCAGTGGTGCGAACGCCAGCCGCCTCGGCGTAGGCCAGCTGCGTCACCTCGGTACCGGGCTCGTCGACCAGCAGCTTGACCAGCGCGCTGGTATCGAGGTAGAGGCTCAGCGCCGCCCCTCGGAGACGTAGTCCGCGGCGCTTTTACCGCCGCCCCGGAGCTTGGTCGGCTTCGGCATATAGCGAGCCCCTTCGCTCGCACGCACCGTCCCCTCGGCAACCATGGCAGCCAGGTGCGGCGGCGTCGCAGCAGACACGATCCGCGCCACCGGCCGCCCCCGCTTCGTCACCGTGATCGCCTCTCCCTCCTCGACCCGATCGATGATCGAGCTGGCGCTGTCCTTGAGTTCGCGGATGCCTACCGTCGCCTTCTCCATAGGTGGCCACATTCTAGCGTGAAATGGCCATAAGGCTTTGGACTTAGTAGTGACCTCTATGGAGACTGCTTAAGAAGCCGGCTGAAACTCACTCAGCGGGATTGCGTCCTCGCTCTTCCAGGCCGCCTCAAACGAATCTAGGGGAATTTC
>DATHFL010000032.1:0-2252 GCA_035318125.1 Solirubrobacterales bacterium
GGCCCCCGGCCCTCACATAGGCTGCGCGCCCATGTCCAAGCCGATCATCTTCTCCGGCATCCAGCCGACCGGCCGCAAGCACCTCGGCAACTACATAGGCGCGATCCGCCAGTACGTAGAGGGCCAGGACCGCGGCGATCCGGCGATCTTCTGCATCGTCGACCTCCACGCCCTCTCGGTCGCCTACGACCCGTCCGAACTGCGCGAGCGCCTCTACGACACCACCGCGATCCTGCT
The DNA here is from genome assembly GCA_035318125.1 of Solirubrobacterales bacterium. Lineage (GTDB taxonomy): Bacteria > Actinomycetota > Thermoleophilia > Solirubrobacterales > 70-9 > VAYN01. The sequence continues at coordinate 238 of DATHFL010000032.1, forward strand.
CGCCGCCGGTCTCGACCCCGAGCGCTGCGTCCTCTTCCGCCAGTCCGACGTCCGCGAGCACACCGAGCTCACCTGGATGCTCTCCGCGGTCACCTCCCACGGCGACCTCAACCGCATGCACCAGTTCAAGGAAAAGGCCGGGCGCGAGCGCGAGCTCGCCGCCGCGGCGCTCTTCTACTACCCGGTGCTGATGGCCGCCGACGTGCTCGCCTACCGGGCCACCGAGGTGCCGGTCGGCGACGACCAGCGCCAGCACGTCGAGCTGATGCGGGAGATCGCCCGCCGCTTCAACGCCCGCTTCGGCGAGACGCTGGTGGTGCCGGAGCTGCGCATCCCCGAGGTCGGCGCCCGGATCATGGACCTGCAGGAACCGGAGCGGAAGATGTCGACCACCGGCGGCACCGAGGCGGGGACCGTGCTCGTCCTCGACGAGCCCGACGTGATCCGCAAGAAGCTCGGCTCCGCCGTCACCGACTCGGGCCGGGAGGTCGTCCGCGGTCCCGGCAAGGCCGGGATCGCCAACCTGATCGACATCCTCGCCGTCGCCCGCGGCGTCGGGCCGGAGGAGGTCGAGCGCGAGTTCGCCGGCTCGGGTTACGGCGACTTCAAGAAGGCTGTCGCCGAGGCGGTGGTCGAGCTGCTGAGCCCGGTGCAGGAGCGCTACGCGGAGCTGCGCCCCGACGAGGCCGAGCTGGAGCGCGTGCTCGCCGCCGGCGCCGAGAAGGCGCGCGCGATCGCCGCCCCGGTCCTCACCGAGGTGCGCGACCGCATGGGCCTCGGCCCCGCCCGAACCCCCAAATAGCCCGGAAGCGGCCTCGGCCGTCCCTTTCCCTCTCTAGTCTGGTCCCGATGGCCGTCGCCGATCTCGACCTCGATCTCGACCTCGACGTCTTCGCCGGGCCCTTCGACCTGCTGATGGCGGTCGTCCTCCGCGAGGAGGTCAACCTTCTCGACCTGCAGCTGGGCGAGGTCGTCGTCGCCTACGTCGAGCACCTGGAGCGCGAAGGCGAGCTGGAGCTGGAGGTGGCGACCGAGTTCCTCGTCCTGATCGCCGCTCTGCTGGAGCTGAAGTCGCGGCTGATGCTGCCGCGGCCCGAGGACGACCTCGATGAGCTGGGCCCCGAGGAGGCGGTCGAGGAGCTGCTGGCGCGGATGCTCGAGTACCGCCGCTACCGCGACGCCGCCACCGAGCTGGCGCAGCGCTTCGAGGCCGAGCGCGGCTACCTCTACCGTTCGGCGCCGCTGCCGCCGGAGCTGCGCCGGGTCGCGGTCGAGGCGGCGACCGCGGTCTACGACCCCGACCACCTCGGCGCCGCGCTCGGCGACCTGCTGACCGAGCCGCCCGACGTCGACATCAGCCACATCCGCCCGACCGTCTCGCTGGAACGGCGGCTGCGGGCGGTCCGCGACGCGCTCCTGCGCCGCTCCGACTTCGACTTCGACGAGGAGTTCGGCGGCGAGGACCGGCTGACCCAGGCGGTGACCGTCTTCGCGATGCTGGAGCTCTACCGCAAGGGAGAGGTGACCTGGGAGCAGGGCGAGTGCTTCGGCCCGATCAAGGTGAAGAAGGCGATGCCGACGGCGACGGTGAAGGGCGGATGAGCGACCTCTCCCGCACCGTCGAGGCGCTGCTCTTCCTCTCGCCGCAGGCGGTCTCCACCGCCGACCTGGCGGAGGCGACGCAGGCGACCGAGGGGCAGGTCGAAGAGGCGATCGAGCTGCTGCGCGAGGACCTCGCCGAGGGCAAGCGCGGGGTGGTGCTGCGCGAGGTCTCCGGCGGCTTCAGCCTCGCCAGCGACCCGGCCAGCGAGGAGGCGGCGCGGCGTCTGCTGGCGAAGCCGCGGACGCCGCCGCTGACCCAGGCCCAGGCCGAGACGCTGGCGATCGTCGCCTACCTGCAACCGGTCTCGCGGCCGGAGATCGCCCGCATCCGCGGGGTCAGCTCCGAGTCGGCGGTGACCAGCCTCGCCGAGCGCGGGCTGATCGAGGTGGCGGGCCGCTCGCGCTTCGGCGCC
>DATHFL010000033.1:0-5025 GCA_035318125.1 Solirubrobacterales bacterium
GGCAGGAAGCCCTCGAAGCGCCAGCGGTCGGTCGGCAGCCCGGAGGCGACCAGCGCCACCGGCACGACTGAGGGGCCCGGCAGGACCGTCACCTCCAGCGCCCGGTCGATGCAGCGGCGGATCAGCTTGTAGCCGGGGTCGGAGATCGCCGGCATCCCGGCGTCGGAGACGAGGGCGACGACGTCGCCGCGCTCGATCCCCTGCGCCAGCTCGACCGCCCGCGCCTGTTCGTTGCCCTCGTGGAAGGAGACCAGCCGCGGCGCCGGCCGGATCCCCAGCTTGTCGAGCAGCGACCCCGTGCGGCGGGTGTCCTCGCAGGCGATGTAGTCGGCGCCGACCAGCGCCTCGCGCACCCGCAGGGAGACGTCGTCGATGTTTCCGATCGGGGTCGGGCAGACGACGAGGCAGCCGGGCATCAGCCACCGCCCTTCTCGAGCTCGGCCCGCGCCATCGCCGCGGCGCCGATCATCCCGGCGTCGTTGCCGAGCGTCGCTTCGAGGACCGGGGTCCTGTTCATCGGGTTGAGCGCCCGTTCGCGGACCTCGCGCCGGGCCGGCTCCAGCAGCAGGTCGCCGGCCGCGATCACGCCGCCGCCGACGACGATCGCGTTCGGCTGGAAGATGTTGGCGAGGCTGGCGCAGGCGACCCCGAGCCGGCTGCCAATCAGCTCGAAGACGCCGACCGCGACATCGTCGCCGGCCAGCGCCGCCTCGGTGACGGCCCTGCCGTCGACCTCGCCCCCCTCGGCGAGCACCTTGCCGAGGGCCGAGTCGGGGGCGCTTTCCGCCGCCGCCCGTCCCTCGCGGCCGAGCGCCGTCCCGGAGGCGAGCGACTCGACGCAACCGTGGTTCGGGCAGTTGCCCTGGCAGGGCGGGCCGTCGGCCTGGATCACGATGTGGCCCAGCTCGGCCCCCGCCCCGGTCGAGCCGCGGTAGAGCTCGCCGCCGAGGACGAGGCCGCCGCCGATCCCGGTGCCGACGGTCAGCATCACCATGTGCGGCATCCCCCTGGCGGCGCCGAAGAGGTACTCGGCGAGGGCGGCCACGTTGGCGTCGTTGTCGACGAAGACCGGCAGGCCGACCCGCTCGGAGACGAGGTCTCGGATCGGCAGGTCGGAGAGCGGCAGGTTGACCGCCGAGACGGCGACGCCGCGCTCGTGGTCGATCGTCGCCGGGATCCCCAGCCCGACCGCCTCGACGCCGGGGCGCGCTTCCCGCGCCTCTTCGACCTCCCGGACCAGCAGCTCGACCAGCTCGTCCTCGGTCTGGCCGGTCGATCGCTCGCGCTGCTCGTAGAGCGATTCGGTGCCGGAGAGGACCCCGACGAGCATCTTCGTGCCGCCGAGATCGACGCCGATCGTCTCGCCGCCGCTCATGAGCGGCAGGAGGCTGGAAGGCGGGCGACCGAGTACATCGCCATGATTTCTAGCCTTTCATGACCCCCGACGGCGAGCAGCGGCCCCCCGAGCCGCCCGAATACGAGCCCGAGTACAAGATCTACCGCTCCCGCCGGGGGCTGTTTTCGCGCCTGAAAAGCGCCGATCTGTCCTCGCTGCGGGACCGTGCAAGGCTGCCTTCACGCCGCCGCCGCGAGGACCGGAGGCCGGGCCGCCGGCGCAGCCCGCGGGCGCCGTTCAACGTCCGCCGCCTCCTCAAATGGGTCGGGATCGCCGCCCTCGGCTGGGTCCTGCTCAGCCTCATCGCCTTCGGCGTCTCGGCCCAGATCCAGTCCTTCAAGCTCTCCGAGGAAGCCGGCAAGGCGCTGCACGGCGGTCCCTGGATGCTGACCAGCCCGCAGACGATCCTCGTCCTCGGGACCGACGCGCGCCCGCCCGGCAGCGGCGACCGCAACGTGTCCGAGGAGTGCTTCGAGCAGCAGTCGCGCGGCGAGGACCCGCACGACCCCTGCTTCGAAGGCGAATTCCGCGCCGACACGCTGATGCTGATCCGCGCCGGCGGCGGCGCTTTCCGCAAACTCTCGATCCCCCGCGACGCCTACGCCGAGATCCCGGGGCATTCGCCGACGAAGATCAACGCCGCCTTCGCATACGGCGGCGCCGCCCTGCAGATCAAGGCGATCGAAGGGTTCCTCGGGATCGAGATCGACCACGTCGCGATCGTCGACTTCACCGGCTTCGAAGACCTGATCGACGCGGTCGGCGGCGTCACCGTCGACGTCCCGGTGAAGCTCTGCGCCGACATCTCCGGCGGCGCCGGCGGCGGCCAGGGCGGCACCACCCTGCGCCTGGGCAAGGGCGAGAACACCCTGAGCGGCGAAAAGGCCCTCGCCTACTCGCGAATCCGCAAGCCGAGCGAATGCCCCGGCCCCGGCAAGAGCGCCTACACGCTCGGCTACGACGACATCGACCGCGAGGAGGCCCAGCAGGAAGTGATCAACGGGATCAAGGACCGCCTCACCGACCCGCTCCGCCTCCCCTACAACTTCGTCAAGGGCCCGATCATCGGTTGGGAGGCGCCGAAGGCGTTCGTCAGCGACATGGGCTTCTTCACGATGCCGCAGCTGGTCCTCTCGGCCGGGATCGGCGGCAGCGCCCCGGCTGAAGTCCTTTGCAGCGAAGACGAATGCCCACCCGGCCCCGAAGGCTCGCTCGAAGTCCCGGAGTCAGTCCGCCAAAAAGCCGCCCACAAGCTCCTCGACGGCTAACCGGCCGACGATTGGTGATTTAGGCCCCCTATAGGGAGCTCAACTCACCAATCGTCAGTCCGCGGTCGAGGCGGCCGGCTTCGACTCGGGCTTCGACTCGCTCTTGCCCGACTCCGGCTTCGGGGAGGAGCCCGAATCGCCGCTCTTCTCGCCCCCGCTCTCGGAGCCGCCGTTGCCGCCCCGCTTCGTCCCGTAGTCGGTGTTGTGGAAGCCCGAGCCCTTGAAGTGGATCGCGGGGGGCGTCAGCACCCGGGCCGCCGGGGCCCCGCACTCCTCGCACTCGTGCAGCGGCTCGTCGGTCATCTTCTGGATCACCTCGAAGACGTGGCCGTTCTCGCACTTGTACTCGTAGATGGGCATGGGGCTGCGGGATTATCGCAGCCGCTACCGTTCCCGCCATGGCGACCGAGCAGGGAACCCGACCGACCGAGGTGACGATGGAGGAGATCGTCGCGCTCTGCAAACGGCGCGGCTTCGTCTTCCCCTCCTCGGAGATCTACGGCGGCCTCGGCTCGACCTACGACTACGGCCACTACGGCGTCCTGCTGAAGAACAACGTCAAAGCCGAGTGGTGGAAGGCGATGCTGCAGGAGCGCGACGACGTCGTCGCGCTGGACTCGGCGATCCTCCAGCACCCGCGCGTCTGGGAGGCCTCCGGCCACCTCGAGGGCTTCACCGACCCGCTGGTCCAGTGCCTCGGCGAGTGCAAGAAGCGCTGGCGCGAGGACCACCTGCGCGAGGCGGTCGAGGCCGAGGGCGGCGACCCGAACGCCGAGCTGCGCTGCCCGCAGTGCGGCGGCGAGCTCTCCGAGCCGCGCCAGTTCAACCTCATGTTCGAGACCCACGTCGGCCCGGTCGCCGAGGAGGGCTCGACCGTCTACCTACGCCCGGAGACCGCCCAGGGCATCTTCATCAACTTCAAGAACGTGCTCGGCTTCGCCCGCAAGAAGCCGCCGTTCGGGATCGCCCAGGTCGGCAAGTCCTTCCGCAACGAGATCACCCCCGGCAACTTCATCTTCCGCACCCGCGAGTTCGAGCAGATGGAGATGGAGTACTTCGTGCCGCCGGCCGAGGCCGAGAAGTGGCACGAGCACTGGATGAACGAGCGCGAGCGCTGGTACACCGAGCTCGGCATCCGCCCCGACCACCTGCGGGTCCGCGCCCACGGCGCCGACGAGCTCTCCCACTACTCCTCGGCGACCAGCGACGTCGAGTACCTGTTCCCGATCGGCTGGTCGGAGCTGGAGGGGATCGCCAACCGCGGCGACTTCGACCTCACCCAGCACGCCACCTTCAGCGGCGAGAAGCTCGAGTACTTCGACCAGCAGACCAAAGATCGCTACGTCCCCCACGTGATCGAGCCGGCGGCCGGCGCCGACCGCGCCACCCTCGCCTTCCTCGTCGACTCCTACGAGGTCGAGGAGGTGGAGGGCCGCCAGCGCACCGTCCTGCGCCTGCACCCGCGCCTCGCCCCGGTCAAGGTCGCCGTCCTCCCGCTGGTCTCCAAGGAGGGGATGCCGGAGAAGGCGCGCGAGATCTTCCAGGACCTGCGCCGCCGCCTCCCCGCCGAGTTCGACGAGGGCGGCTCGATCGGCAAGCGCTACCGCCGCCAGGACGAGATCGGCACCCCCTGGGGCGTCACCGTCGACCACCAGACGATGGAGGACGGCACCGTCACCCTCCGCGACCGCGACTCCCTGGAGCAGGTGCGCATCCCGGTCGAGGGCCTAGGCGACGAGCTGGTCAAGCGCCTGGAAGCGCCCTGGCGCAGCCCGAAGCTGGGCTGAGCACCCCGCTAGGAGCGCAGCAGCTTCACCGCGTGGAGGAGGGCGTCGCGGACCCCCGCGCCGGCCTCGGGGATGCTCTTCGGGCTGCCAGGGAAGTTGACGATCAGGGAGCGGCCGCGGACGCCGGCGACGCCGCGGGAGACCATCCAGAGGGCGGTGTGGTCGCGCGAGGCGAGGCGCATCGCCTCGGCGATCCCCGGCGCCTCGCGCTCGATCACCGCCCGGGTCGCCTCCGGGGTGACGTCGCGGGGGGCGAAGCCGGTCCCCCCGGTGGTGAGGATGAGGTCGCAGCCGGCGTCCGACCAGAGGCGGAGCTGGGCTTCGATCTCGGCCCGCTCGTCGGGGACGATGTCGCGCGCCGCCACCTCCGCCCCGAGGGCGAGCGCGAACTCAACCAGCGCCGGGCCGCCTTCGTCCTCGGCCTCGCCGCGCGAGCGGCTGTCGCTGATCGTCATGATCGCCGCCCGCACGGTCAGTCCGGGTCGGGGCGGACCCAGTCGTGCCGGCCGCCGCTCTTGGCGAGCAGGGCGACGCGCTCGACCTCGACACCCCGCTCGACTCCCTTGACCATGTC
>DATHFL010000034.1:0-4737 GCA_035318125.1 Solirubrobacterales bacterium
ATCCCGGTGGTGTCGCCGAAGCCGATCTCGACCGCGCCCGCCGCCGAGAGCCGCTGGGCGATCTCGAAGACGCGCTCGATCGGGACGTGGCCCTCGTAGGGGCAGCCGAAGCTGGTGCTGATAACGCCCTCGCAGCGCAACCCCTCCTCGGTGGCGCGGGCGAGCACGTGCTCCAGCCCCTCCAGCGACTCCTCGACCGAGCGGTTGACGTTATGGCGGTTGTGGGTCTCCGAAGCGGAGAGGAAGACGTTGACCTCGTCGATCTTCTCGCGCACCTCCAGCGCCGCCTCCAGGCCGCGCATGTTCGGGACCAGGACCGAGACCGAGACCTCGTCGGGGACCGCGGCGCGTTCCAGCACCTCGCGCCCGTCGGCCAGCTGCGGGACCACGTCGGCGCGGACGAAGCTCGTCACCTCAAGCCGCCGCAGCCCGGTGCGCGCCAGCAACTCGACCAGGCGCACCTTGTCGGCGGTGGCGATCGTCTCCGGCTCGTTCTGGAAGCCGTCGCGCGGCCCGACCTCGCGGATGCGGACGGCGCGAGGGATCACGTCAGGCCCCCAGCGCCCGAGCGATCACCATCTGCTGGACCTCGTCGGTCCCCTCGCCGATCGTGAGGATCTTGGCGTCGCGGTAGAAGCGGCAGACGGGGTACTCCTCGATGTAGCCGTAGCCGCCGTGGATCTGCACCGCCTCCTCGCAGCAGCGGACCGCGAGGCGGCCGCTCTTCAGCTTCGCCTGGGCGGCGGTGAGGCTGAAGTTCTCGCCGCGGTCCTTGAGGCGGGCGGCCTTGTAGACGAGCAGCCGCGTCGCCTCGATCTCGGTCGCCATGTCGGCGAGCTTGGCCTGGATCGCCTGGAAGCGGGAGATCGGCTGGCCGAAGGCCTGGCGCTCCTTCGCGTAGGCGAGCGCCTCGTCGAGCGCCCCCTGGGCGAGGCCGACGCCCATCGCGGCGACGCCGATGCGGCCAATGTCGAGCACCTGCAGGAATTGGCGGAAGCCCATCCCGCGCGGGCCGAGCAGGTTCTCCTCCGGCACCCGGCAGTCGGTGAAGGTGAGCGGGCGCGTGTCGGAGGCGTTCCAGCCCATCTTGCGATAGGGCTCGCCCTGCTCGTAGCCGGGGGTGCCGTTGGCGACGATCAGGTTGGAGATCTCGTCCTCGCCGGTGCGGGCGGTGATGCAGACGACGCCGGAGATCTCGGTGCCGGCGTTGGTGATGAACTGCTTGGCGCCGTCGATCACCCATTCGCCGCCGTCGAGGCGCGCCCGGGTGCGGACGTTGCCGGCGTCGGAGCCGGCCTCGGGCTCGGTCAGGCCGAAGGCGCCGAGGATCTCGCCGGAGCAGAGCCGCGGCATCCATTCTTCTTTCTGCGCCTGTGAGCCAAAGAGATAAATGGGTTGCGTGCCGAGCGAGGTGTGGGCGCAGAGGGTGATCGCGACCGAGGAGTCGATGCGGGTCAGCTCCTCGACCGCGAGCGCGTAGGCGAGCGAGTCGCCGCCCCCGCCGCCGTACTCCTGCGGGAACGGGATCCCCATCAGGTTGAGCTCGCCGAGCTTGGCGACGATCTCGTAGGGGAAGCGCTTCTCGCGGTCGAGCTCCTCGGCGACCGGCGCCACCTCCTGGAGGGCGAAGTCGCGGACGGTCTGCTGGATCAGGCGGTGCTCGTCATTCAGTTCGAAGTCCATCCGCCCAAGATACCGAATCAGCGTTCGAAATTCGAAGATTCGTTCGGTATTTGCGCTACCGTGGCCGGATGCCGCTGCCCTCACCGCCGACCCGCCCGGCCCTGCGCGCCCGCTACGAGGCGCGCCGCCGCGAGGTGGTGGCGACGGCGGCGAAGCTGTTTGCCGAACGCGGCTACGCCGGCACCTCGATGGCCGAACTGACCGCGGCGACCGGGCTCGCCGCCGGCGGCCTCTACCACTACATCGAGGGCAAGGACGACCTCCTGATCGCGATCTGCGACGAGCTGCTGGAACCGCTGCTGGAGCGGGCGCGCGAGATCGTCGCCACCGAGGCGCCGCCGGTCGAGCAGCTGCGCGAGCTGGTCGCGGCCTGGGTCGCCCACGTCGTCGAGCACCGCCACCACATGCTCGTCTTCACCCAGGAGCGCCAGGCGATCGAGCGTCAGCCGCGCTGGCGCCACGTCCGCTCCCAGCGCAAGGCCTTCGAGAAGATCCTCGACGACGTCCTCGCCCGCGGCGAGATCGACGGCTCGATGACCTTCGCCGACCGCCGCCTCTCCCTCTTCGCCCTCCTGGGGATGGTCAACTACACCCCCCAGTGGGTCCGCCCCAACGGCCGCCTCTCCCCCACCGAGATCGCCGACGGCTACTGCGCAATGGTGCTGGCGGACGCTCCGCCGTCGTGAACCCTGATCCAGCGCTCGAGCAGCGGGTCGACGAGGACAGGTTGGCCGCCGATGCGGACGACCTCACCATCGCGGATCAACCCGTTCAAGCCCGACTGCGCCTGACCCTTGGTGAGCTCAAACGCTCTCAGGGTCCGCTGGTTGAAGAGCGTCTCAGCGCTCAGCGCGAGAGCCTTCAGCACGCGCCGCCTGTTGGCGGTCGCGGCGGCGCCCTGCCAGGAGACCTCGAACCGCTCCTTCGTCTCGCGGTCGACCTGCTCCATCGCCCGGTCGAACGTCTCGGCATCCGCAGGCTCGCCGGCGGGGGTCTGCTCCCAGAGATGGTGGGCGAGCAACATCGCTCGCTGGGGATGGCCGCGCACCAGGTCCAGCAACAGCTCCAGAGCTTCGCCCGGATCTTTCCCCGTCCCCGCAAAACGATCGGCGATGTAGTCCCCCAGGTCCGCATCGGCTAGGGGCCCGAGGTAGATCGGCCGGGCCTGGTCGAACAGCGGTTTCTCGCGGGCGTCGAAGTGCTCCTCCAGGAGGGACTGTTCGGAGCCGGAGAAGATGTAGCTCGCCGCCTCCCGGTGGAACTGGATCTTGCTGCGAAGGAGCCCGTCGAGGTTTCCCTCCGCCCGGAGAAAATCCTGGAACTCATCGAAGACGACAATCGTTCGCTCGCCGCTTGTCTCGAACACCTTGCGCGGAAGGTCGAGAAGGTCGGATAGGCGCTGCATCGGGTCGCCGCCCCCCGCATACTCCAGCTCGCCGCCCACACCGCCGGGAGCGGCCTTCACGCGCCCGCGCCAGCTTCGTCGCATTTTGTCGAACAGTTTTCGCAGCGGCCCCCTCAGAGCCGCCCCATATGCCTCTTCGAGGCGTCGGGCCACTTCCGTGGCGGTGGTCGACAAGAGGAAGTCGACGTAGATCGTCCGGAACCCCGCAAGGTCGGCTTCCTTGCGAAGCTTCATCAACAAGCTCGTCTTCCCGTACCGGCGCGGCGCCTGCAGCCGAGTGTTATGAGCACCTTCCGCCAACGCCAACAGTTGCTTCAGCTCCTCCTCGCGATCGACGAGCTCATCGGGCGGAACAGGGTCGTCATAAATAAAGGGATTGAGGCTTTCCATCGGTAATGGTGGAGCATACCAGATGGTATAGATAGACTATACCAACCAGTACAGGCTACCTATACCATCGAATAGGCCTTGACCTTCGACCCGCGCCTTAGCTTCTCGTGACCCTCGGCGCCTTGCCGGCGCGCGTCTTGATCTCGATCGTCTGCGCGAGCATTCCCGGGGCGGTGAGGTTGAACACGATCAGGGCGCCGGCGGCGAGCTCGCGGCCGGCGAAGGGGGCGCTGAGGTCGGCCGCTCCGGCTTTCGCCTTGGGCTGCTTGCGTTTGAAGGGGCAGCCCCTGCCTTTGCAAGTGGCGAGGACCTTGGCGCCGGCTGGGAGGGCTTTCAGCGCCAGCTTGCTGAAGACGGTCGCATCGCCGTCGAGCCTCGATTTTGCGACCAGCCGGGCGGCGATCTTCGGCAGGGGCGTTTCGGTGAGCGTGGGAGTGGTGGTGGTCGTGCCGCCGGTGCCCGGCGTGCCTCCCGTCCCGGGGGTTTCGCCGCCCGAACCTTCTTCGGTCGGCGGCGCTTTGATCGCGACTTCGAAGCTGCGCGAGGTCGGGCCGGTGAGGTTGCCGCCGCCGTCTTCGGCCCAGACGTAGACGGTGTGTTTGCCGGCGCTCAGTTTCGGCGTCGTCCAGAAGGGGGCGGAGCAGAAGGTCCCGAGGGAAATGACGTCGAGGCTGCAGCGGTACGAGACGACGGTGGAGTCGCCGCTGCCGTTGAAGGTGACGGTGATCGGTTCTTCGGCCGTCCGTTCGAAGACCTGGCCGGCGGTCGGCGAGGTGATCGTCGGCGCCGCCGGCGGCGGGTTGGAGAAGGTCGCGGTGACCGATTTCGGCACCGTCATCGTCACTTCGCAGCTGCCGCTGCCGGAACAGTCGCCGGACCAGCCCTGGAAGACGTATTCGAAGCCCCCTGCCGCGGTCAGCGTCACTTTTTTGCCTTCCGCCAGTTCGACTTCGCAGCTTTTCGTCCCCGTCGTCGTGTTTTCGCAATAGGTGGTCGTCCCATTGCCGACCGAGCCGCGTCCGACGATTTCGATCGTCAGGAACTGCGCTTCGACTTCCCCTTCGCCTTCGCAGGTGAGGCATTTGGCGGCCCCGGCGGGAGCCGGCAGCACGCTCCCGGCCAGCAGCGCCATCGCCACAAGTCCCAGCAGCACGAATCCACCCAGCTTCACAGCGTTCCCCTTCCGTCCATCGTTCCCTTCACCGCCTTTGTAGCAGTCAGGGATGGAAGCGCTAAAGAGGCGGGCGCTTAATGCGGGG
>DATHFL010000035.1:0-13430 GCA_035318125.1 Solirubrobacterales bacterium
CGCGCGGGCGGCCGCCTGCCGTACTACAATGGGCTGGACCCGGATGGATAACCTGCTTGCCGCATGAGGCAGCAGTCGCCCGAGACCTACGAGGAGAAGCTCCAGCAGCTCCAGGAGCTGCGCGAGCAGGCGGCCCACACCAACCCGCAGGCCGAGGAGAAGCAGCACGCCAAGGGCAAGCTGACCGCCCGCGAGCGGATCGAGAAGCTGCTCGACCCCGGGTCCTTCGAGGAGCTCGACACCTTCGTGCGCCATCGCACCTACGACTTCGAGATGCAAAAGCGCCGGCCCTGGGGCGACGCGGTCGTCACCGGCCACGGGACCATCGACGGCCGCCCCGTCTGCGTCTTCTCGCAGGACTTCACGGTCTTCGGCGGCTCCCTCGGCGAGGTGATGGCGGAGAAGATGGTCAAGGTCATGGACCTCGCCGCCAAGGTCGGGGCGCCGGTGATCGGCATCAACGACTCCGGCGGCGCCCGCATCCAGGAGGGGGTCGTCTCGCTCGGCGCCTACGGCGACGTCTTCGTCCGCAACGTCCAGTGCTCGGGCGTGATCCCGCAGATCAGCCTGATCATGGGCCCCTGCGCCGGCGGCGCCGTCTACTCGCCGGCGATGACCGACTTCATCTTCATGGTCAAAGAGACCTCGCACATGTTCATCACCGGCCCGGAAGTGATCAAGACGGTGACCGGCGAGGAGGTCGAGTTCGAGGAGCTCGGCGGGGCGATGAGCCACAACTCGAAGTCCGGCGTCGCCCACTTCGCCTCCGAGGACGAGGAGAGCTGCCTCGAGGACGTGCGCTACCTGATGAGCTTTCTGCCCTCGAACAACCTCGAGGCGCCGCCGCGGTTCGAGCCGACCGACGACCCCGAGCGCGAAGACACCGAGCTCGACACGCTGGTCCCCGACGACCCCCAGAAGCCCTACGACATGCGCGACGTGATCGCCCGCGTCGTCGACGACGAGGAGTTCTTCGAGGTCCACGAGCACTTCGCGAAGAACATCGTCTGCGGCTTCTCCCGGCTCGACGGCTATCCCGTCGGCGTCGTCGGCAACCAGCCCGCCTTCCTCGCCGGCGTCCTCGACATCGAGGCCTCCGAGAAGGCGGCCCGGTTCGTGCGCACCTGCGATTGCTACAACATCCCGATCCTCACCTTCACCGACGTGCCCGGCTTCCTCCCCGGCACCGACCAGGAGTGGAACGGGATCATCCGCCACGGCGCCAAGCTCCTCTACGCCTTCACCGAGGCGACGGTGCCGAAGCTCACCGTCGTCACCCGCAAGGCCTACGGCGGCGCCTACGACGTCATGAACTCCAAGCACATGCTGGCCGACTACAACGTCGCCTGGCCGACGGCGGAGGTCGCGGTGATGGGCCCCGAGGGCGCGGTCAACATCATCTACCGCAAGGACATCGCCAGCTCGCCGACCCCCGACGAGCGCCGCCAGAAACTGATCGACGACTACAAGGCCCACTTCGCCAACCCCTACTCGGCGGCGGAGCGCGGCTACATCGACGACGTGATCGAGCCCCGCCAGACCCGCCCGAAGCTGATCCGGGCCCTGCGGATGCTGCAGACCAAGCGCGTCGCCCAGCCGAAGCGCAAGCACGGCAACATCCCGCTCTAGCGCGGCAATAAGTCGTACGACATTAATTGATGCCGTCCGGAAAGGGTGCTACCTTGCCCTGCATGGAGTTGAACAGCGTCTCCGTCAAGAGCAACGACGTCCGCGTCCCGAAGCCGGAGCTCGGCAGCGCCTATCTCGTCGAGCGCTACAGCGCCGACAGCGTCAAGGCGGTGATCCTGCATCCCGACGACTTCGCCGAGCTGCAGAGCCGGGCGCGGATCCTCGAGGAAGCGTCACAGCCCGTCGGCTTCGAGCTGACCGACCTCGGCGCCAAAGCCCACCGGATCGCCGAGTCCCGCGAGGGTGAGCTGATCGAAGACGAGGCGGCTGTTCGCAGCCTGCTCGGGATTTGACCCCCGCGCCCGGCGAGGTGTATTGGGCGGTTGTGCCCCATACGCCTCAGGCGCCGTTCCAGATATTCGTCAAGGACAAGCCTCCCGTGGAGGTCCCGGACGCGAGGACGATCGTCGCCGGCCTGCGGAAGGGAGGGGACGCCGAGCTCCGCTTCGTGGTCGAGGCCAAGGCAAAGCCGGTCCTCCTGCTCTCGGACCGGGTCGACTCCAGGACCGGAGACCTCTTCGGCCTCCGCCTGGTCCGGCTCGCCTCCCTGGACGAGGAGGAGGCCCAGCAGGTCCGCGAGCAGCGCCAGCCGGGCCTCTTCCACCTCAAACCGGAGCGGTTTCCGGACCTGCCCGAAGAGTCCGCCGCGATGATCAGCGCTCCGATCCGCCTCCACGAGACCGCCGTCGACCTCGGCAGCACTCTCGGCCGTCTGGACCAGAACGAGATGCGGGTGCTGGCCGAGCGCTTCGTCTCCTACTGGCAGTTCGACCTCCACCAGCTCCTCGTGGCGAAGATCCGCGAACTGCTGCGGAAGCGGGCGTCTTAGAGCGGGGGCAGCCGGGCAAGCCCTGGCGACGCGCCCGCAGGCCACTCGAATAAACTCAGATTTTCTTTATCAATAGGGCGCCTGCCAGTCGGCGCTCAGACGGGAGGAAGAGATGAGGTACTTGAAGGGACTGGCCCTCGCTGCGGCGGTGGCAACCGTGTTCGCGGTCTTCGGGGCCGGGACGGCTGCGGCGACGGTGATCTGCAAAACGAAAACGAGCCCGTGCGCGTCGCCGTACACCAAAGGGACCGTCTTCAACGCCGTGCTGACGCCGGGAACGACCGCGGTCTTCAAAGCGGGGTTCACGACGATCGAATGCACCGAAGGCAGCGGGTCGGTCGAAATGACGACCAACGGCAGCGCGACCGAAACAGTCAAAGGCAACACAAAAACGCTCACCTTCGGCGGCTGCAACGCCGAATTCAAAGTCCTCAAAACGGGGACCGGCGAAATCCACTGGACGAGCAAAACCAACGGCAGCTTCACAGCCGAAGGGATGGAAGTGACAGGCAGCGCCCTCGGCGTCGACTGCATCTACGGAGGCAAAATCAGCTCCGGGATCACGCTGAACGGCGGCGAAAAACCGACGATCAGCATCAACGCGAAAGTGCCGCTGATCTCCGGCGGCTTCCTCTGCTCGGACCCGGGCACGATGACCGCCTCGCTGACGGTGACGGAACCGACCCCGCTCTACGTGCTGGGTAGCTGAGCGCCCTGAGCGCGACGGTCGGCAGGGGAGGGGGGCGGGTTCTTCTCGCCCCCCTTTCAGCGCTTCGTTCTAGTACCCGGCGGGGTGGCGGGCGACGAAGCCGGCGCTGCTGCGCTCTTCGTCGCGCCAGCGGGGGCCCGATTCGCCGGAGCCCATGCCGGAGGTGTCCCAGCGGAAGCCGGCAATCACCGCGTAGGTGTGGCCGGCGTTGGCGTAGACGGTGATCCAGCGACCCTCGCCCGCTTCCCCCCACTTTTCCAGCGGCCCCGAGGGGAGGGGGCTTTCGAGGAAGCGGCCGCCGTGGAGGGCAAAGCTGACGGCGCCGGAGCAGTCGTAGCCGCGGTCCCACCAGCGGGCGTGGCCGCCGCCCCAGAGGTACGGTTTGCTGCGGATCTTGTTCGCCGCGGCGATCACCTGCTTGACGCGGGCGGGAGCGCTCTTCGGCGGCACCAGCATCCCGTTGTCGAGCAGCTTCGCCTTCGCGGTCGGGGTGCAGACGTCGACTTCGGCCGCGGACATGCCGCCCGTGGTGCAGCCTGCGGAGGCGCTACCGGGGGCGATCAGCGCGGTCGCCAAGAGGGCGACGACGAACGCAAGCCCAGCCAACCTGAAGTTGTGGCGCAAACCGATTCTCCTTCGTCGGCCTACGGGGTTAGCTGTCGGGCTGGCGCGAAAGGAGCTTGCGCCCCCACCTGATCGGTGGGCTCGCCCCGGAAACTTGGTTCCCCCGCTCCCCATGCGCCTAATGCGCTGAGGATTCGGCGTTCCGGTTATCGAACGGCGGCAGTGTAGACGATGACGCGGCGGTTTGCTTACGAAACGCAAATATTTGGTCGAAATTCCCGCTCCCATCGAGGATCTGTTCGACGCGCAGGCTGGTAGCTTGCGCCTTGGGATGAACCTTTCGGGCCGCAGAGCGCTCCTCACCGGGGCCACGGGAGGGCTCGGACGGGCGATCGCCGAGGCGCTGGCCGAGCGCGGCGCCGAGCTGACCCTGAGCGCCCGCAACGGCGAGGCGCTGGAGGCGATGGCCGCCGGACTGCCCGGCAGCGGCCACTCTGTCCTCCCCGCCGACCTGGCCGAGCCCGGAGCCGCGGAGCGCCTCGCCGCCGAGGCCGCGGGCACCGAGATCCTCGTCGCCAACGCCGGCCTCCCCGGCGCCGGCAAGCTCGACGAGTTCAGCGCCGAGGAGGTGAAGCGGGCCCTGCGCGTCAACCTCGAGGCGCCGATGCTGATGGCCCGCGCCCTCTACCCGGCGATGCTCGAGGCCGGCTCCGGCCATCTCGTCTTCGTCGCCTCGCTCTCCGGCAAGGCGGCCAGCCCGCGGTCCTCGATCTACAACGCGACCAAGTTCGGCCTCCGCGGCTTCGCCCTGGCTCTTAGAGCAGACCTGGGGCCCAAGGGCATCGGCGTCTCCCTCGTCTCCCCCGGCTTCATCCGCGAAGCCGGCATGTTCGCCGACGCTGGCGCCAAGCCCCCACCGGGGATGGGCACCTCCACCCCTGAGGCGGTGGGAGCGGCCACCGTCAAGGCGATCGAGCGCAACAAGGTCGAGGTGACGGTGGCGCCATTCCCCCAGCGAGCCGGCGCCCACCTTGCCCTCATGAGCCCTTCCCTAGGCGTCAAAGCCCAGAGTGGCAGCGCCGGCCAAAAAGCCGCCAAAGCTGTCGCCGACGGCCACCCGGCCGACAAGCGCTGAGCCACAGCAAACGGTCATAGCGGGTCCGGGGGTCCCTCGGGCGGGCGGATACTCAAAAGCGACGGCCTAATTAGGCCGTCGCTTTGTCCGAACGAGGGACCCCCGGACCCGCTCCCTGCATTGCCTAGGATGAACAGCGTGAGCAGCGACTCTTTCGGCGCCCGATCGACTCTCCAAGTGGGGGGGAGAGCGTTCGAGATTTTCAGGTTGGACGCGCTGCAGGAGCGCTTTGACGTCGCTCGCTTGCCTTACTCGATAAAGGTTCTGCTCGAGAATGTGTTGCGGCTTGAGGACGGAGTCTCGGTCAGCGCTGCTGACGTCGAGGCGATTGCTTCTTGGGACGCGGCTGCGGAGCCGAGCGCGGAGATCCCCTTCCAGCCCGCCCGGGTGCTGATGCAGGACTTCACCGGCGTCCCCGCCGTCGTCGACCTAGCGGCGATGCGCGACGCGATGGAGGAGATCGGCGGCGACCCGGCGGCGATCAACCCGCTGGTCGACGTCGACCTGGTGATCGACCACTCGGTCCAGGTCGACGCCTTCGGCAACGAGCGTGCCTTCGCGGTCAACGCCGAGCACGACTTCGAGCGCAATCGCGAGCGCTACTCGTTCCTCAAGTGGGGCCAGCAGTCCTTCGACAACTTCCGCGTCGTCCCGCCGGCGACCGGGATCTGCCATCAGGTCAACCTCGAGTACCTCTCCCAGGTCGTCTACAGCCGCGAGAACGGCGGCGTCCTCCAGGCCTACCCCGACACCCTCGTCGGCACCGACTCCCACACGACGATGGTCAACGGGCTCGGCGTCCTCGGCTGGGGCGTCGGCGGGATCGAGGCCGAGGCGGCGATGCTGGGCCAGCCGATCTCGATGCTGCTGCCGCAGGTGGTCGGGTTCAAGCTCTCCGGCGAACTCCCCGAGGGGGCGACCGCGACCGACCTCGTCCTCACCGTGACCGAGATGCTGCGCGAGCGCGGCGTCGTCTCCAAGTTCGTCGAGTTCTTCGGGCCGGGCCTGCCGACCCTCGGCCTCGCCGACCGCGCCACCCTCGGCAACATGTCGCCGGAGTTCGGCTCGACCTGCGCGATCTTCCCGGTCGACGCCGAGACGCTGCGCTACCTCGACCTGACCGGGCGCCCGACCGAGACGATCGAGCTGGTCGACGCCTACGCCCGCGAGCAGGGGATGTTCCACGAGGAGTCCACTCCCGACCCCGTCTTCTCCGACCTGCTCGAGCTCGACCTCGGCGACGTCGAGCCCAGTCTCGCCGGGCCGAAGCGGCCGCAGGACCGGGTGCCGCTGGCGCAGGCGAAGGAGGCGTTCCTGGAGGCGATGTCCGAGTTCGACCCCGAGGCCGCCGAGCAAATGGGCAACGGCCGCGACGAGGCGATCGAAGAGTCCTTCCCCGCCTCCGACCCGCCGGCCGAGGACCACGACGACGAGCGCGGCAAGCCGCGGCCGGCGCTCAGCGGCACGACGGCGACCGCCAAGCGGACCAGCGACGCGATCGCGGTGACGCTGGAGGACGGGACCGAGGTCGAGCTCGACCACGGCCGCGTCGTCATCGCCGCGATCACCAGCTGCACCAACACCTCGAACCCGAGCGTGATGGTCGGGGCCGGGCTGCTCGCCCGCAACGCGGTCCAGCGCGGCCTGCGGCGCAAGTCCTGGGTGAAGACCTCGCTCGCCCCCGGCTCGACCGTGGTCACCGACTACCTGGAGCGGGCCGGCCTCACCGAGTACCTCGACGCCCTGCAGTTCAACCTCGTCGGCTACGGCTGCACCACCTGCATCGGCAACTCCGGGCCGCTGGCGCCGGAGATCTCGGCGGCGGTCGCCGAGAAGGACCTGGCGGTCTGCGCCGTCCTCTCCGGCAACCGCAACTTCGAGGGCCGGATCAACCAGGACGTCAAGGCGAACTACCTGGCGAGCCCGCCGCTGGTTGTCGCCTACGCGCTCGCCGGCCGCATGGACATCGACCTCGCGACCGAGCCGCTGGGGGAGGGCTCCGACGGCGAGCCGGTCTACCTGCGCGACGTCTGGCCGAGCGCCGAGGAGATCAAGCAGGTGGTCGGCGCCAGCGTCCAGTCGGAGATGTTCCGGCGCAACTACGCCGAGGTCTTCGCCGGCGATGAGATGTGGAACGCGGTCGAGGTCCCCGCCGGCGAGCGCTACACCTGGCCCGAGTCGACCTACGTCCGCCGCCCCAGCTTCTTCGAGGAGATGCCCGCCGCGGCGCCCGGGGTCGAGCCGATCCGCGGCGCCCGCGCCCTCGCCCTGCTCGGCGACTCGATCACCACCGACCACATCTCTCCCGCCGGGGCGATCAAACGCGACAGCCCCGCCGGCAGCTGGCTGCTCGACAACGGGGTCGAGGTCAGGGACTTCAACTCCTACGGCTCGCGCCGCGGCAACCACGAGGTGATGATCCGCGGCACCTTCGCCAACATCCGCCTCCGCAACCAGCTGGTCGAGCGCGCAGGCGGCTACACCCGCCACTTCCCCGACGGCGGGGAGACGACGATCTACGACGCCGCGATGGCCTACGCCGCCGAAGGGGTGCCGCTGGTGGTGCTGGCCGGGAAGGAGTACGGCTCCGGCTCCTCCCGCGACTGGGCGGCGAAGGGGACGCGGCTGCTCGGGGTGCGCGCGGTGATCGCCGAGAGCTTCGAGCGCATCCACCGCTCCAACCTGATCGGGATGGGGGTGCTGCCGCTGCAGTTCGCCGCCGGCGAGAGCGTCGCCTCGCTCGGCCTGACCGGGGAGGAGAGCTTCGACTTCGGCGACCTCGAAGAAGGAAAGGCGAAGAGGGTGACCGTTACCGCCCGCGCCGGCGACGGCGCCGAGAAGCGGTTCGAGGCGACGGTGAGGCTCGATACCCCGAACGAGATCACCTACTTCATAAACACGGGCATCTTGCAGACCGTGCTGCGCAAACTCAAAGAGTAGGTGCAGCGGGGCCGCGGGAGGCAGGGGGGTCCGCGCGACCCACACTGCACCTGCGCGTCGGTAGCCAGGGAGGGATGCCGACGCGGCCGTTCCCCCTGGCGGGACTGCCCTGAGGAACAGTCAGGGTTTAGCTATACCGGCTCGGCACCCCTCGGTCAAGCGTAATCGAGCGTTTTACCCACGTTCCGGCGCGGTTTCCGCCAGGCCATTCTGGGAACCGTCATGTTTCTGCACGCCCCAGCCCTTGCGCTCGATCAGCTCGATCCCGATCACGCTGCCGACCGGACCGGCGGGGGTGAGGGTTGCCGCCAGCAGGGTGTAAGGGGTCTCCTTGCGGACGCAGGCGACCCAGATCAGTACGCACAGTGCGATGAAACCGAGCCCGTGCGCCCAGCCGAAGACCATCGTCTCGGTCTCGAACCCCGGCGCCAGCCAGAAGGCGAGCAGGCCGGCGAAGATCGCCAGCTCGACCCAGGAAACCCGCTTTACCCAGACGAATAACTCGCCCGGAACGGGCTTTTCGAACGGTCGCCGCTTCATCGTCACTCAGTTCGCCGGAGTCAGCGCGGTGAGGACGATGCGCTCCTGCTCGCGCGCGTGGGCGCCCGAGTAGCCCTCGCCGGGGCTGGCCCGTCCCTGGCGGCCGATGTAGGTGAGGGCGACGCCCTCGGGGAGGACGCTCGGCATCCGCCGCGACATCACCTTCCAGGCGCCCATGTTGCGCGGCTCCTCCTGGACCCAGGCGATCTCCTTCAGGTTCGGGTAGGTGGCGATCAGCCGCTCCAGCTGTTCTTTGGCGAACGGGTAGAGGACCTCGACCCGGGCGATGGCGACGTTCTCGGCGGCGCCGCGGCGCTCGCTCGCGTCCATGTCGTAGTAGACCTTGCCGGTGCAGAGGACGAGGCGCTCGACCTTCTCCCTGCGCTCGGCGGCGGTCGGGTCGTCGAGGATGAACTGCAGTTCGCCGTCGGTCAGCTCCTCGAGGCTGGCGGCGGCGCGGTCGAGGCGCAGCAGTCCCTTCGGGGTGAAGACGATCAGCGGCCGCGGCTTCTTGATCAGCGCCTGGCGGCGCAGCAGGTGGAAGTACTGGGCGGCGGTGGTCGGGTTGGCGATGCGGATGTTGCCCTCGGCGCCGAGGGCGAGGAAGCGCTCGATCCGGGCGCTCGAGTGCTCCGGGCCCGAGCCCTCGTAGCCGTGCGGCAGCAGCATCGTCAGGCGGCTGGTCTGGCCCCACTTCGACTCGCCGGAGACGATGAAGCTGTCGATGATCACCTGGGCGGCGTTGGCGAAGTCGCCGAACTGCGCCTCCCAGAGGACCAGCGCGCTCGGGCTCGCCGCCGAGTAGCCGTACTCGAAGCCGAGGCAGGCGATCTCCGAGAGCGGGCTGTTGTAGAGCTCGAACGGCGCCGAGGCGTCCTCGAGGTTCTGCATCGGCGTGTACCTGAGGCCGGTGTTCTCGTCGTGGAGGACGAGGTGGCGGTGGGAGAAGGTGCCGCGCTCGGTGTCCTGGCCGGTGAGGCGGATGTGGACGCCCTCGGTCAGCAGGGTGCCGAAGGCGAGCGCCTCGGCCTGGCCGAAGTCGACCCCGCCCTGCTCCAGCGCCTCGGTCCGCTTCGCGAGCGGGCGGCGCAGCTTGCGGTGGACGTTGAAGCCCTCCGGCGTCTGCAGCAGTTCCTCGTTGATCGCCCGCAGCTTCTCGGGCTCGACCGCGGTGTGGACGGGCGGGCTGGCGGTGCGGTCGAGCAGTTCGCCGGTGCTGGTGGTGGCGCCGGTGACGGTCGGGTCCTCGTACTCGCCGGCCTCCATCTTCTCCCGCAGCGCCTTCAGCGCCCCCGACATCTCGGCGTGGCGCTGGTCGGAGAGCTTGCCGACCTCCTCGGCCGAGACCGTCCCGCCTTCGATCAGCTGCTCGGCGTAGATCTCCGAGACCGGCGGGTGCGACTTGATCTTCGCCGCCATCGTCGGCTGGGTGTAGGCGGGCTCGTCGGTCTCGTTGTGGCCGAAGCGGCGGTAGCCGATCACGTCGATGACGATGTCGCGGCACCAGCGCTCGCGGTAGGCCATCGCCAGGCGGACGGCGGCGACGCAGGCCTCGACGTCGTCGGCGTTGACGTGGACGATCGGGACGTTGAACCCCTTCGCCATGTCGGCGGCGTACGGGGTGGAGCGGGCCTCGCCTGGGTCGGTGGTGAAGCCGACCTGGTTGTTCTGGATCAGGTGGATGGTGCCGCCGGTCGAGTACCCCGGCAGGGCCTGCAGGTTGAGCGTCTCGGCGACCACGCCCTGGGCGGGGAAGGCGGCGTCGCCGTGCAGCAGCACCGACACCGCCCGCTTCGGGTCGTGCTCGAGGTTCGGCCCGTCGAAGTCGGACTGCAGGAAGCGGGTGCCGCCGGTGACGACCGGGTCGACGAACTCGAGGTGGCTCGGGTTCGGGTAGAGGCGGACGGAGATCTTCTCGCCGTCAGCCGTCTCGCAGACGCCGCGGTGGCCGTAGTGGTACTTGACGTCGCCGGTGCCGCCGTGGGGGATCCCGGCGACCGCCTTCACCGCCTCGATCCGCTTCGAGCCCTCGAACTCGGCGAGGATCGACTCGACCGAGCGGCCGAGGTTGTGGGCGAGGACGCTGAGGCGGCCGCGGTGGGCCATCCCGAAGACGACCTCCTCGGCGCTGTCGCGCTGGGCGAGGGTGACGATTTCGTCGAGCATCGGCACGACCACGTCGAGCCCCTCGATCGAGAACATCTTCTGCCCCAGATACGCCTTCTCGAGGAAGCGCTCGAACTGGAAGACGTCGATCAGCCGGTCGAGCAGGAGCTGTTTCTCCCCTTCGGTGAGCGGCTGGCGGTGGGCGCCGGTCTCGATCATCTCCCGCAGCCAGAGCCGCTGCTGGTGGGAGGAGAGGTGCTCGAACTGGTAGCCGATCGTGCCGCAGTAGGCGGTGCGCATCCGCGGCAGCGCCTCCAGCAGGCTCTCGCCGGGGACGCCGATCCGCAGGACCGAGGCCGGGATCTTCGCCATCAGCTCCGGCGTCAGGTTGACGTTCTCCGGCTCCAGCGCCGGGTCGCCCTTCGGCTCGGAGCCGAGCGGGTCGAGCTGGGCGGCGAGGTGGCCGTGGGTGCGGTAGGCCTTCAGCAGCGAGGTCGCCGCCTGCACCGCCTGCAGCAGCTCTTCGTCGATCTGGCCGGGGGCGCTGCTCGGTTCGGCGGTCGGAGCGCCGGCGCCTAATGGCGGCGCCGAGGCGGAGGCGGGGTGGGCAGTGCTGACGACCTGCGCTTCGAAGCCGAGGTCGGCGGCGACCGCCTCGTAGAAACCGTCCTCGCCCTGCAGCAGTTCCTCGACCCGGCGCAGGAAGGCGCCCGACTCGGCCCCCTGGATCACCCGGTGGTCGTAGGTCGAGGTCAGCGTCATCACCTTCGAAACGCCGAGCTGCTTCAGCCGTTCCGGCGAGGCGTGCTTCCACTCCGGCGGGAAGGCGATCGAGCCGGTGGCGATGATCGCGCTCTGGCCGCTGAGCAGGCGCGGCACCGAGGCCATCGTCCCGATCCCGCCCGGGTTGGTGAGGCTGATGTTGGTCCCCTGGAAGTCGTCGGCGGAGAGCTTGTTCTCGCGCGTCTTCGCGATCAGCTCTTCGTAGTTGGAGTGGAAGCCGGCGAAGTCGAGCTCGCCGGCGCCCTTGATCGCCGGCACCATGAGGCTGTGGGAGCCGTCCTTTTTCTCGACGTCGACGGCGATCCCGAGGTTGACCGGGTTGCCCTCGATCGCGTGCGGCTTGCCGTCGCGCTGCTCGAAGACCCGCACCATCACCGGGAAGTCCCTGGTCGCCTGCACGATCGCCCAGGCGATCAGGTGGGTGAAGGAGACCTTCAGCCCTCGGTCCTTCAGCACCGAGTTGATCGCCTTCCGTTTCGCATCCAACGTGTCCACAGCAATGGTCCGGAACGAGGTAGCCGTAGGCACAGCCCTGCTCTCGTCCATCGCCTGAGCCAGCATCGCCGCAGCCCCCCGAAGCTGCTTCGCCTCCCCAAGAGCGGGAGCGGCCAGGCCATTCCCACCCCCATCGGCCGCCGCGATCACGTCCTCCTTGGTCACCTTCGACCCAGGCCCCGACCCACTAACCGAAGCAAGATCGACGCCGTTATCCGCCGCAACCCTCCGAGCCAAAGGCGTCGCCTTGACATCAGCGGCCCCATTACCCGCGCCACCATTGGTCTCGGTGGCAGTTCCAGACGCCTCTGGCGCGGGTGGCGACGATACGTCGTCCCCGCCACCGGGCGGGGAGGACGTGTCGGAGACAGGACCCGCGCCCCCAGCGCCCGGTCCCTCACCCGATCCCTCGCCAGCCTCCATCTCAGCCAACGGCGCCCCCACAGGTACCTCGTCATCCACCTGAGCAACGAGTTTGGTGATCACCCCGTCCATCGGCGCCGGCACCTCGGCGTCGACCTTGTCGGTGGAGACCTCGACGATCGTGTCGCCCTCCTTGACGGCGTCGCCCTCGGCGACGTGCCACTCGAGAACGATGCCCTCGGTCACCGACTCGCCCATCTCGGGCATGGGGATCTGCACGGTGGCCGTCTCTGGCATCTCTTGCTCGCAGTCTAAGGAATGAAGTTTACGAGCATGTGAATGGAGATACCCTGCATTGAGATGAGCTATTTCGTCACCGGCGCCACGGGTTTCATCGGCCGACATCTGGTCGAGCGGCTGCTGCAGCGCGAGGGCACGATCTACGCCCTGGTGCGGGCGGGGTCGCGCGGCCGGCTGGAGGAGCTGCGGACCGGCTGGGGGGCGGACGGCGCCCGCGTCGTCCCGGTCACCGGCGACCTCTCCCAGCCCGGGCTCGGGGTCTCCGAGGAGGACCTGCTGACGATGCGGGGGGAGATCGACCACTTCTTCCACCTCGCCGCGATCTACGACCTGACCGCCGACGCGGAGGCGCAGGAGGTGGCGAACGTCGAGGGGACGCGCCACGCGATCGAGCTCGCCGGGGCGCTGGAGGCAGGCTGCTTCCACCAGGTCAGCTCGATCGCCGCCGCCGGGCTCTACCGCGGGACCTGGACCGAGGAGATGTTCGACGAGGCCGAACGGCTCGACAACAACCCCTACTTCCGCACCAAGCACGAGTCCGAGCGGCTGGTCCGCGACGAGTGCCAGCGGCCCTGGCGGGTCTACCGGCCGGGGATCGTGGTCGGCGACTCGCGCACCGGGGAGATCGACAAGATCGACGGGCCCTACTACTTCTTCAAGAGCCTGCAGCGGCTGCGGCGGGTGCTGCCGGCGTGGCTGCCGACGCTGGGGATCGAAGGCGGCGAGATCAACATCGTCCCGGTCGACTACGTCGCCGCGGCGATCGACCACATCGCCCACAAACCGCGGCTGAACGGGCGCGCCTTCCACCTCACCGACCCCAACCCGCACACCGCCGGCGAGGTGATCAACATCTTCGCCCGCGCCGCCGACGCGCCGCAGATGGCCGTGCGGCTGGACAGCGACGTGACCGAGCCGGCGACCGGGGCGCTGCGGAGCGCGCTGAAGCTGTTCCCGCCGGCGAAGCGGGCGGCGAA
>DATHFL010000036.1:0-2304 GCA_035318125.1 Solirubrobacterales bacterium
GGCGCGGGCGCTGGAGCGGGCGGTGGGGCTGCTGGAGCCGGGGGGTGTGCTGGCGATCGCCGTGCCGAACGCCGACAGCCTCCAGTGCCGCCTCTTCGGGGCGCGCTGGTTCGCCCTCGACCCGCCCCGCCACCTCGTCCACCTCGGCGGCGGCGCCCTGCGCCGGCGGCTGGGGGAGCTGGGGCTGCGGGTCGAGCGGGTCAGCCACTGGCGCGGCGGGCAGGTCGTCTTCGGCTGGGTCGACGGCCTCGTCGGCCTCCTCCCCGGCCACCCGAGCCTCTACGAGGCGATCCGCCGCCCCGAGGCCCGCTTCCGGCCGCTCTCGCGCCGCCGCCGGGCGCTGACGCTCGCCGCCGCGGTCCTCGCCTTCCCCCTCGCGCTCCTCGCCGCCGCCGCCGAGGTGGCGCTGCGGCGCGGCGGAACCGTCTACGTTGAGGCCCGGGCAACTCGATGAAGGCCGAGGGAAAGAAGATCGTCGCGGTGATGCCGGCGATGAACGCGGCGAAGACGCTCGAGCGCACGGTGCAGGCGATCCCGCGCGACTTCGTCGACGAGGTGATCCTCGTCGACGACCACTCGACCGACGAGACCCTCGCCCTCGCCCGCACCCTGCCGATCCACCTCGTCTGGCACCCTCACAACGCCGGCTACGGCGCCAACCAGAAGACCTGTTACCTGGAGGCGCTGCAGCGCGAGGCCGACGTGGTCGTGATGCTCCACCCCGACGGCCAGTACGAGCCCGAGCTGATCCCGGCGATGTGCGCGCCGATCCTCGCCGGCGAGGCGGACCTGGTCCTCGGCTCGCGCTTCGCCGAGCCGGGGATGGCGCTCGCCCACGGGATGCCGCGCTGGAAGTACCTCGTCAACCGCTTCCTGACCGGGATCGAGAACCGGATCATGGGCACCTCGCTGAGCGAGGCCCATACCGGCTACCGCGCCTACTCCCGCGAGTTCCTGCTCGCGGTCCCGTTCCTGCGCAACGCCAACGACTTCAGCTTCGACTCCGAGATCCTGATGCAGGCCGCCGCCTTCGGGATGCGGATCGCCGAGGTGCCGGCGCGCGGGCGCTACCTCGACGACTCCTCCTCGGTCGGCTTCGGCGCCGGCCTCGTTTACGGGGTCAAGACCCTCTGGGCGGGGCTGCGCCTGGTCCTGCACCGACGCCGGATCCTCCCCAGCCGCCGCTTCCGGCCCTAGGCGCGCTCAGCGCCTGGTGTAGGCGCCGAGGGTCCAGTGGAAGTTGAGCCCGAGGCCGGTGCCTGCCGGCCCCTCGCGCAGCGCCGGCAGCACCTCGGTCCGCATCAGCTCCCGGATCACCTCTTCCCGCAGCTCGCGCTCGGCGATCTCGGGGATGAACTCGGCCTGGTTGGAGGGGACGAGGAGGCCGCGGACGACGTCCTCGCCGAGCATCTCGTAGGTGGCGAAGCGGGTCTCGCCCTCGAAGTGGGGCGCGAGCGCGGCGTCGACCTCAGCGGCGAGCGGCCGCGGGCGGATGCGCCGGTCGGCGCGGTCCTGCGCCGCCCGCAGCGCCTCCTCGTCGAGCTGCTCCCGCGCCTGGCTGGCGGCGTCGGCCAGCAGCGGCGAGGAGGCCGGGGCGCCGTCGAGCAGCTCCAGCCAGCGTTCGCGCAGCACCCGGTTGGGGTCGTGGAGGAGGACCGCTTCGGGGCTGGCGGGACCGAGGTCGGGGGCGCTCCAGAGTAGGCGCCCGCCGGGGGAGAGCACGCCGGCGAGCCCCGCCATCGTCCGCTCCAGCGCCCGGCCGGGAATCAGGTGAAAGACCATGTTCGCCATCGCCACGTCGATCGCCCTGCCCTCCAGCACCTCGCCGAGCGGGCGGAAGCCGCCCTCGCCGCGCAGCGAGTGGAAGCGGGTCCAGGCGCAGTCGCCGAGCAGCCGGTGGCCGAGCGCATACCAGCTCGACGGGATGTCGACCAGGTGCACCTCGATCTCGACCCCCCGCTCCCCGGCGAGGCGGTCGAGGCGGCGTTCGCGGCAGGCCTTCAGCAGCTCGATCGTCGCGGTCCCGGTGCCGGCGCCGTAGTCGAGGACCCGGACCGCCTCGCCGGGCTCGGCCGCGCGCAGCCTCGCTTCGATCGCCTCCAGCGCGTTGCGGACGACGAACCCGGTCGGCCCCGCGCACCAGCTCGCCGGGAAACGGACGTCGCCGCGCCAGAAGATGATCTCCTGCAGCGCTTCGCCGTCTTCGAGGTCGGCGTCCGCCGGCGGGCGCCAGGTGTCCTCGCGGGCGCCGCCGGGGTCGAGCGCCGGCAGCGGCCGCGGCGAGTCGGGGACGACGAGGCGGTT
>DATHFL010000037.1:0-4047 GCA_035318125.1 Solirubrobacterales bacterium
CGGGATCGCCGGGGAAGGAAGCCGGCAACGAGGTGGCGGCGTCGGCGATCGCCGGGGTGACGCTGATCGTCTGCAGTTGCCTGCCCAGGCCCTCGAGCCAGGAGCGGACCGGGACGTTGAGGACGATCCGCTCGTGACGGGCGAGCCAGGCCAGCTCGTACCAGGTGATCGCCGCGACGACGAGCTCGTCGGCCGCTTCGAGGGCTCGGCTCGCCGCGGCGCTGACCCGGTCCGGTTCGGCCGACCACCAGTGGACGACGTGGGTGTCGAGCAGCAGCGCGCTCATCGGTCAGGAGGCGTCCCAGTCCTCGCCGGTGGAGTACAGCTGCTCCTCGGGGGCCGCGCTCATCGCCTCTCCCTTGAAGGAGCCTTTGAGCGAGCGGGCGCCGACCGGGGGGACGAGCCGGGCCACGGGCCGGCCGTGGCGGGTGATCTCGACCTCCTCGCCGGCGGCGGCCTCGTCGAGGAGGCGGAGGAAGGTTGCCTTGGCAGCGGTTGCGGTCACTTGTTTGGGCATATGGCCATAATAATGACCATTCGGACGGAGGTATGGGTGGACTCGGTGTTCACCCGTGCCTAAGGTCCCGGGGGCATCAAGTTCTCCCCCCGGGGAGCCGAAAACTCGATGCAGAAAGGGAATTCATGGAGGAGATGCTGCAAAACGAGGCTGGGGACGCTGCCGAGGGGCCGCGGCGACGCCGTGTCGAGCGCGCCGTCTTCGAGACCGATCGGCAGCGGGTCATCGGCGACCTGACGCTCCCGCACGCCGGGTATCAGAGCCGCTTCTCAGACTCGCTCAACCGGGGCGAATTCGAATTCGTGCCGCTGACCAACGTCGAGCTGATCTCGCTGCACGACGGCGGCGTCACCCAGGTGCCGTTCATGGTCCTCTCCAAGCGCCACATCCGCCTCGCCTATCCGGCCGAGCAGTAGGTCAGTCGCGGCTGAAGCGGCCGCGGCTCGCGTAGGAGCCGAGGTCGATGGCGAAGGCGAGGACGACGATGAACCACTCGAAGCCGTAGACGCGGTCCGAGCTGCTCCACATCGCCGCGTAGGCGAGCGTCGTCCAGGGCAGCAGGAAGAAGCCGAGGAAGGGGACGAACCAGCTGTCGAAGGCCCGGCTCAGCAGGTCGGAGAAGACGAAGATCGCGAACAGGGCCAGCCGCGGCGAGAAGAAGGCGAGGAGGACGACGAGGCAGCCCATTGCGCAGACGCTACCCCGTCCACCGGCTGGTTATCTCACTCCCGTAACGTTTCTCCCGTCCCCAGAGGAGGAACGCGGATGAGCAGGCTCGGAAAGCTGATGACGATGATGCACCCGGAGAAGACGAAGATGGTCGCGCCGGAGGAGGCGCTGCCGGGGCGCAGCGAGCCGGCCTTCGAGGTGCCGGAGGCGCACGCGGTGCTCGGGACGCCGATAAGGCCGCCGTTCCCGGAGGGGATCGAGGTCGCCCACTTCGCGCTCGGCTGCTTCTGGGGGGCGGAGCGGCTGTTCTGGGAGCTCGACGGCGTCTACACGACGGCGGTCGGCTACATGAACGGGACGACGCCGAACCCGACCTACGAGGAGGTCTGCACGGCGAAGACCGGGCACGCCGAGGCGGTGCTGGTCGCCTTCGACCCGCAGCGGGTCTCCTACGCCGACCTGCTCAAGGTCTTCTTCGAGGAGCACGACCCGACCCAGGGGATGCGCCAGGGCAACGACGTCGGCACCCAGTACCGGTCGGGCATCTACTTCGCCAACGACGCCCAGAAGGCGACGGCGGAGATGGCGCGGGACGCCTACGACCGGGACCTGCGCGCCGCCGGCCACGAGCCGGTGACGACCGAGATCGAGCCCGCCGGGCCCTTCTACTACGCCGAGGACTACCACCAGCAGTACCTGCACAAGGTGCCGAACGGCTACTGCGGGCTCGCCGGCACCGGTGTCTCCTGCCGCATCCCCGCCGCCGCCTCGTAGGCGCGGCGGTGCCCCGGGGGCGGGCCGAATAGCATCCCGGCCTTCGTGGCACCCTCCTTCGGCTCCTACATAGCCGGCTGCCTCGCCCTGATCGGCATCGTCGCGGCGCTCGGCCTCGGCGGCTACTGGCTGCGCCGCTGGATCGTGCCCGAATTCAGCGGCGCCCTGGCGCGGCTCGCCGACGCCACCATCGCCGTCGCCCTGCTCGTCGTCTGCCTGGAGGTCCTCGGCACGCTCAGCCTCCTCTACTTCGGCTGGATCGTCGTCTTCTGCATCGGCGTCGGGCTCGGCGCTGCCTGGCTCGGGCGCAGCAAAGCCGGGGGGCGGGGAGGGGAAGTGGCCGCGCCGCGGGTCGAGAACGTCGCCCTGATGATCGCCCTCGGGGTCGCCTCCTTCACCGTCGCCGAGTGGACCTTCCCGGCGCAGTCGAGCCTCGACTTCGGGATGTTCGGCGGCGACACCACCTGGTACCACATGCCGTTCTCGGCCTTCATCGCCCAGGAGCACTCGACGATCCCCCTGCACTTCACGGACCCGCTGCGCCTGGCGGCCTGGTTCTACCCCGCCAGCACCGAGCTGGTCAACGCCGCCACGATCGTGCTCTTCAAGAGCGACTGGCTGGCGCCGCTGCAGAACCTGATCTGGCTGCCGATCGCCCTGCTCGCGGCCTGGTGCATCGGCCGTCCCTACAAGGTCGGGCCGGCGACCCTGGTCGCCGCGGCGATCGTCCTCGACGCCGGGGTGATGATCGAAACCCAGCCGGGGGAGGCGCGCAACGACATCATGGGCCTGGCGTTCCTGCTCGCCTTCGCCGCCTTCCTGATCAACGGCCACCAACGCAGGGCGCCGGCCGCCGGCGCCGTCCAGGACGCGCCCGAGCGCGACGCGCCGCTGCTCGACAAGGGACCGCTGGTGATGGCCGGGATCGCCGCCGGCCTCGCCGCCTCGGTGAAGACGACCTTCCTGGTGCCGGTGGTGGCGATCACGATCGGCGTCGTCATCTTCAGCGGCCGGGGCAGGCGCTGGACCACGGCTTGGGTGATGGGCCTGCCGATGCTCGTCGTCGGCGGCTACTGGTATCTGCGGGCGGCGATCAAGACCGGCGGCAACCCGATCCCGATCACCAAGTTCGGGCCGCTCAACCTGCCGACGCCGGACCAGATGCCGCTCGACCCGCGGCCGCGCTTCTCCGTCTCCCACTACATCACCGACCCGACCATCTACCGGCGCTGGTTCTTTCCCGAGCTCGACAACGCCTTCGGGCCGCTCTGGCCGCTGATCCTGATCGTCGCCGTCTCCGCCGCCGTTTACATCGCCTGGCGCTCGCGCAACAAGATCCTCCGGGTGGTCGCGGTGGCGTCGCTCTTGACCGCGGTGGTCTACGTCTTCACGCCGCTGACCGCGGCCGGGCAGGAGGGCTCGCCGACCGGCTTCTTCACCAACACCCGCTACCTGACGCCGGGGCTGGTCCTGGCGATGGCGATGCTGCCGATCGCGCGGCCGCTGCGGGCGCCGGACCGGCGCGCCTGGCTGACCCTGCTCTTCCTGACCGGGGTCTACGCGATCACGGTGCTGACGACGCCGCGCTGGTTCACCACCTACATCGTCGGCACCGTCTTCCTGACGCTGTGCCTGGTCTGGGCGCCGGCGGCGCTCTCGATGGCGCGGACGCGGGCCCGGGTGAGCCGGGCGGCGATCGCCGGGGCGGCCGCCGCGATCGTCCTGCTGGCGGTGGTCCTCGGGCGCGCCAAGCAGGTCCAGTACGCCGAGCAGCACTACGTCAACCCGTTGCCGTTCCTCGGCGAAGGCGGGCCGCGCGAAGCCTACGAATTCACCCAGAAGCTGCACGACCAGCGGATCGGGATCATCGGCTCGAGCGAGATCATCTTCGGCCAGTACGGCTTCTACGGCAACGACGCCAGCAACCACGTCGAGTTCATCGGCGTCAAGGGACCGCACGGCGCCAACCGCCTGCCGACCAGCTGCGCTCAGCTGCGGCGCCTGGTCAACGAAGGCGACTATGACTACCTGGTGATGAGCCAGTACACGCAGGACACCGGCCCCTACAACGCCGGCGTCCCGAACCC
>DATHFL010000038.1:0-7475 GCA_035318125.1 Solirubrobacterales bacterium
GTGGTCGGGCCCGAAGGGGAGACCTCGGTGGGCACCGATCTGCCCGGCCGCTTCAACGTCGCCAACGCGCTCGGCGCCTTCGCCGCCGCCGTCGCGCTCGGGGTGACGCCGCGCGCCGCGGCCGCCGGACTCGAGCGGGCGAGCCGCGTGCCGGGCCGCTTCGAGCCGATCGACGAGGGCCAGGGGTTCGCGGTCCTGGTCGACTACGCGCACACGCCCGACTCGCTGGAGAACGTGCTGCGGGCCGCCCGCCGCCTCACCGCGGGGAGGCTGATCGCGGTTTTCGGCGCCGGCGGCGACCGCGACCGCGACAAGCGCCCGAAGATGGGCCGCGCCGCGGCCGAGCTCTCCGACCTCGCCGTGATCACCTCCGACAACCCGCGCTCCGAGGACCCCGAGGCGATCGTCGCCGAAGTCGCCGCCGGGGCGGAGGGGTCGCGGGAGCTGGAGCTCGTCGTCGACCGCCGCGAGGCGATCGCGCGGGCGCTGGGCCGGGCCGGGCCGGGCGACACGGTGGTGATCGCCGGCAAGGGCCACGAGCAGGGGCAGGAATTCGAGGAAGGGCGGAAGGTCCCCTTCGACGACCGCGAGGTGGCGCGCGAGGAGCTGCGGAAGCTGGGAACCCCGGCGTGAGGCTCTCGCCTGAGGAGATCGCCGCGGCGCTGGGGGCGGAGGTGCTGGCCGAGGGCGCGGCGGGGCCGCCGCGGCGGGCGACGATCGACTCCGGCGAGACCGGTCCCGGCGACCTCTTCTTCGGCCTCCGCGGCGAGAACCGCGACGGCGGCGAGTTCGCCCCGGCGGCGATCGAGGCCGGCGCCTGGGGCGTGGTCGTTGGTCCGGGTCACACCTACAAATCGTCCCCGCATACCGGGGACGATTTGCAGTCAAGCTGGGTTTTCCGGGTCGAGGACCCGCTGGCGGCCATGCAGGCGCTGGCGCGGGCCTGGCGGCGGGCGCTCGGCGCCCGGGTCGTCGGCGTCACCGGGTCGGTCGGCAAGACCTCGGTCAAGGACATCGCCCGGGCGCTGCTCCCGGGCCAGGTCCACGCCAACCGCGAGAACCTCAACACCGAGATCGGGCTGCCGCTGACCGTCCTCGAAGCGCCCGACGACACCGACGTCCTGGTGCTGGAGATGGCGATGCGCGGCCGCGGCCAGATCGCCGAGCTGGCGGCGATCGCCGAGCCCGAGGTGGCGGTGATCACCAACGTCGGCCCGGTCCACGTCGAGCTGCTCGGCTCGGTCGCGGCGATCGCGGCGGCGAAGGCGGAGATCCTCGACGACCTGCCGCCCGGCGGCACCGCCGTCGCCCCGGTCGAAGCGGGCGAGCTGGAGCCGCACCTGGAGCCGATCGCCCAGCAGCTGCGCTTCGGCCCCGGCGGCGACGTCGAGGCGACCGAGGTCGAGGTCGACGACGGCGTCACCGAAGTGCTCGTCAACACCCCGCTCGGCTCCCAGCGCTTCCACTTCCCCTTCACCGAGGCGCACAACCTCACCAACGCGCTCGCCGCGGTCGCCGCCGGGGTCGCCCTCGGCGCCGACCTCGCCGGAATGGCCGACCGCGCTGCGAGCATAGGATTCTCCCGCTTCCGCGGCGAGCGCCTGGAGCTCCCCGGTGGGATCGTCCTCGTGAACGACTGCTACAACGCCAACCCGGTGTCGATGCGCGCGGCGCTCGACCATCTCGCCAGCCTCGGCGCCGAGCGCACGGTCGCGGTGCTGGGCGAGATGGGCGAGCTCGGGCCGGGCGCGGCCGATTACCACCGCGAGGTCGGCGAGCACGCCCGCGCTCACGGGATCGACCTCGTGATCGGCGTCGGCCTGCCCGCCCGCGACTACGACCCCGACGAACTCGTCGCCGACCCCGGCGAGGCCGCCGAGCTGCTCGCCGCGCGGCTGGAGCCCGGCGACGCGGTCCTGGTCAAGGGCTCGCGCTCGGCCGGTCTCGAGGCGGTCGCCGAGCAGCTGCCGGAGCTGGTGGAGGTCGGCGATGGGTGAAGTCCTGATCGCCGGCATGGCGGCGATGCTGATCTGCATCTTCCTCGGCCCCAAATTCATCGAATTCCTGCGGGTGAAGGAGTTCGGGCAGCACATCCGCGAGGACGGGCCGCAGGAGCACCACACCAAGGCCGGGACGCCGACGATGGGTGGGCTGATCGTCTTCGCCTCGATCTGCGTGCCCTTCCTCGTCCTCTCCGACCGCGACGCCCAGAGCCTCGCCGTCTTCGGGGTGGCGATGGGCTGCGCCACCCTCGGCTTCGCCGACGACTACATCAAGATCGTCAAACGCCGCTCGCTCGGCCTCGCCGGTCGCTGGAAGCTGCTCGGCCAGCTGGTCCTCGCGCTGGCGCTGTGGTGGGTGGCGCGCCACGAGGTCGGCCTCGAGCCGACGCTCTACTTCCGGATCGGCGACGGCAGCGTCGACCTCGGCCCGGTCCTCTACTTCGTCCTCGTCTTCCTCGTCATCGCCGGCACCTCCAACGGCGTCAACCTCACCGACGGCCTCGACGGCCTCGCCGCCGGGTCCTGCGCGATCGTCCTCCTCGCCTACACGGCGATCGCCTTCGTTGCCAACGAGCAGCAGAACCTCGCCCTGCTCTCCGCCTGCCTGGTCGGCGCCTGCATCGGCTTCCTCTGGTACAACGCCTTCCCGGCCTCGATCTTCATGGGGGACACCGGCTCGCTCGGCCTCGGCGGCGCGATCGGGGCGCTGGCGGTGATGACCCAGACGGAGGTCCTGCTGATCATCATCGGCGGCATCTTCGTGATCGAGGCGCTCTCGGTCCTGCTCCAGGTCTTCGCCTTCAAGACCTTCCGCCGCCGCGTCCTCCTGATGGCGCCACTGCACCACCACTTCGAGATGATGGCCTGGTCGGAGACGAAGATCATGCTCCGCTTCTGGATCATCGCCGCCGTCTGCTCGGGGATCGGTTTCACGCTCTACCAGCAGTCGATCGGGCGCTGAGCGATGCCCGAGGTCGAGGTCACCGCCGGCCCGATCGATTACGGCGACAGCGGCGGCGAGGGGCGGCCGCTCGTCTTCGTCGGCGGGCTGCCTCACGACGAGGCGCTCTGGGACGGGACGATCGCCGAGCTGGCGCCGCGGTTTCGCTGTCTGACGCCGGTCCTGCCGCTCGGCGCCCAGCGCAAAGCCCTGCGCCGGGACGCCGACCTCTCGCTGCCGGGGCTGTCGCGGATCGTCGCCGAGTTCCTCGAGCGGCTCGACCTCGAGGACGCGGTCGTCTGCTTCAACGACTGGGGCGGTGCCCAGACGATGGTCTCCCACGGCGGCACCGACCGCGTCGGCGCCTTCGTCCTCGTCTCCTGCGAGACCGCCGACAACTACCCACCCGGCGTCGCCGGCCGGATCGCGGCGCTCTCGGGCTTCCTGCCCGGCGGCTTCGGGGTGATGCGCTTCGCCCTCACCTCGCCGGCCCTGCGCCGGCTGCCGTTCACCTACGGCCGGATGAGCAAGCGCGGCGTGCCCGACGAGCTGATGCACCGCTGGCTGCAGCCGCTGAAGCGCCCCGAGATCCGGCGCGACACCCGCAAGTACGTCCGCGACGTCCGCCACGGCCGGCGCGAGATGCGCGCCGCAACGCCGCTTCTGCATACCTTCGAGAAGCCGGTCCTAGTCGTCTGGGACGAGGAGGGAACGATGATGCCCAACAGCGAGGGCCGCCGCCTCGCCGAGTCCTTCCCCAACTC
The DNA here is from genome assembly GCA_035318125.1 of Solirubrobacterales bacterium. GTDB lineage: Bacteria > Actinomycetota > Thermoleophilia > Solirubrobacterales > 70-9 > VAYN01. The sequence goes on from DATHFL010000038.1 coordinate 3,708, forward strand.
GACCTACGTCGAGCTCCCCGACTGCTACACCCTGATCCCAATCGACCAGCCCGAGGCGCTAGCCCGCGAGATCGCGCAGTTCGCCGGCTGAATCAGGCGGACGGCTCCTGCACGTCGACCAGGTCGTCGACGATCTTGAGGTCCTTGTAGTTCTTGGTGAGAAGCGTCGCTTCGTGCACGACTGCCGTTGCGGCGATCGCCAGGTCCGCCGTTCTCCGGCGATGTTTGCCGCCCCGGTTGGTCACCGCTGCCTGCAGTTGCCCAAGCGCCCTGGCGACTCTTTCGTCCAGTGGAAGGGCGTCAAAGGCGGCCTCCACGCGGCCAAGATGGGCCGCACGGTAGGCGCGCGTGTCCGGGTCGCTGGCCGTGAGGATCCCGAAGTAGAGCTCGGTGAGGGAGAGCGTGCTGATCGCAGCGTCGACATCCGGCGGCAAGGGTTGCCGCGCGATCAGCACCGAGGTATCGAGGATCAGCTTCATTCTTCGGCTTCTGCCCAGACGTCGCGCAGTTCGATGTCGAACTCCCGGATGTCGCTCGCCAGCTTCTCGTCGACGGGGAGCTTCCAAAGATCCTGCAGGCTCTCGCTCGGGACCCATTGCCGGGTTCCGCCCAACGGCCGAAGTTCGGCGACCGGACGGCCCGACACCGTGATCGTGAACTCCTCGCCTGCTTCGGCGCGGCGGAGTATCTCGCCGATGTGGTTCCTGAGCTCCTTCTGCGGAATCGTGGGCATGAAGGGCAAGGTAGCAATAGTGCTACCTGGAACGGCGGAGGGGTATCCGGGTGCGTCGAGAAGCTGTGGCATGTGTCCCTAAGGGTTCCAGCCAAGGAAACTCGCCCCCCCCTGCCGCGGGGGCCGTTTCTCGTGGTCGGGTTGGCGCGGTCGGGGCAGGCGGCGGCGCGGATGCTGGCGGCGCGGGGGGAGGCGGTGCGGGCGGTCGATTCGGGGCATCCGGAGGGGGCGGCAGGGCTGGAGGGGGCAGGCGTCGAAGTCGTCCTGGATACGGATGGATTGGCACAGCTCGAAGGGACGCGGACCGTCGTCAAGAGCCCGGGGGTACCCCGGGAGGCGCCGGTGATCGCGGCCGCCCTGGAGCGCGGGATCGAGGTCGTGGGGGAGGTGGAACTCGCCTGGCGGGCGCTGCCCAACCGCTTCGTCGCCGTCACCGGGACCAACGGCAAGACGACCACGGTCGAGCTGATCGGCCACCTCTACCGCGCGGCCGGCGAGCCGGTCGCGGTGGCGGGCAACGTCGGCGCGCCGCTCTCGGGTCTGGTCGGCGAGCTCGACCGCGGGGCCACCGTCGTCTGCGAGTGCTCCAGCTTCCAGCTCGAGGACACGGTCGCCTTCGCGCCGGAGTGCGCGGTCTTCCTCAACCTCGCCCCCGACCACCTCGATCGCCACGCCGACCTCGAGTCATACCTCGCCGCGAAGCTGCGGATCTTCGCCAACCAGGGCAACGACGACGTCGCCGTCTACAACGCCGACGACCCCTTCGCCGCCGGCACCGATCTCGGCGGCTGCGCCCGCCGGATCGCCTTCTGCCACGGCGCCGCCCCCGACTGCGAGGTCGCCGTCGCCGAGGGCCAGATCTTCTACGACGGCGAGCCGCTGCTGGCGGTCGAGGAGCTCGGGCTCTTCGGCGAGCACAATGTCGCCAACGCGATGGCCGCCGCCGCGGCGGCGCTCTCGATGGGGATCGACCGCGAGGCGGTCCGCGAGGGCCTGCGCAGCTTCGCCGGCGTTCCCCACCGGCTGGAGGAGGTCGCCGAGATCGGCGGCGTCCGCTTCGTCAACGACTCGAAGGCGACCAACGTCGCCTCCGCCACCGTCGGGGTCCGCGCCTTCGACGGCGGCGTCCACGCGATCCTCGGCGGCAGCGAGAAGGAGGAGCCGTTCGCGCCCCTGGTCGAGCCGCTGCGCGAGCGCGCCCGCGCCTGCTACCTGATCGGCGCGACGACCGAGCGGATGGCGCGCGAGCTGGCGCCGGTACTCGAGGCCGGGGTCGAACTGCACCGCTGCGAGGGCCTCGAGGACGCGGTCCGCCGCGCCGCGATCGCCGCCGTGCCCGGCGAGGTCATCCTGCTCTCGCCCGCCTGTGCCAGCTTCGACGCCTTCGAGAACTTCGAGGCGCGGGGCGACCGCTTCCGCGAGCTCGCCGGGAGGCTGGAGCGATGAAAGCGGCGACGAAGCGCGGCAAACGCGGGAAACCCGCAAAGCGCGCCCGCGCTCGCACCCGCAGCCGGCCGCTGCCGCCCGAGTACAACATGCTGCTGACCGCGACCCTCTGCCTGCTGGCGCTGGGCGCGGTGATGGTCTTCTCGGCCAGCTCGACCACCCGCGTCCTCCAGGACGGCGGCCTCTCCGACAGCGCCTTCTACCTGAAGCGGACGCTGATGTTCGGCGTCGTCGGCCTGGTGGTCATGCACCTGGCCGCGCGCCACGGGCTGAAGGCGGTGCGCAACCTCACCCCGTTGCTGCTCGGCGTCTCGATCTTCCTGCTGATGGCGGTCCTCGTCGCCGGCACCGAAGTCAACGGCGCCACCCGCTGGATCGGCGGCGGCTTCCTCCAGGTCCAGCCCTCGGAGCTGGCGAAGGTGGCGCTGATCCTCTACGGCGTCGACCTGCTCGCCCGCAAGCCGAAGCGCGTCCGCAGCCTCGACGGGATGATGCCCTTCCTGCTGGTGGTCGGCGCCTCCTGCCTGCTGATCATGCTCGAGCCCGACATGGGGACGACGATGGTGATCTGCTTCTCCGTCGCCGCGACCCTGATCGCCGCCGGGGCGCGACCGGCGGACCTCGGCAAGGTCGCCCTGGTGATCGGCAGCCTGGCGCTGCTGATGGCGGTCGTCGAGCCCTACCGGATGGCGCGGCTGACCGCCTTCCTCAATCCCGGCGCCGACGCCGCCGGGGCCGGCTTCCAGGCGGCGCAGGCGAAGATCGCCCTCGGCTCCGGCGGCCTCTTCGGGGTCGGGATCGGCAACGGCGTCCAGAAGGCCTTCTACCTGCCCGAGGCCCACACCGACATGATCTCGGCGGTGATCGGCGAGGAGCTGGGGCTGGTCGGGATCGCCGGCGTCGTCGGCCTCTTCGCGATGTTCGGCTACGCCGGGCTTAAAACGGCGCAGAAGGCGAAGGACCGCTACTCGAAGCTGCTGGTCACCGGGCTCACCTCGCTGATCCTCGTCCAGGCGACGATCAACCTCTTCGCGGTGATGGGGCTGGCGCCGCTGACGGGGGTGCCGCTGCCCTTCGTCTCCTACGGCAACAGCAGCCTGCTGGTCTGCCTCTTCGCCGTCGGGCTGATCCTCAACGTCGCCCGCGGCGGCACGGCCGGGGCGGCGCGCGCGGCGACGCCCACCGGCGCTGGCAAACTGCGCGTCGTCCAAGGCGGGCGCGCGCCCGCGCGCGAAAGGAGTCGATCGAGCGGTGCCAGGAAAGCCAAAGGTGGTCGTGGCGGCGGGGGGAACCGCAGGGCACGTGGTGCCCGCCATGGCGGTCGCCGACGAGCTTCGGGCTAGCGGCGCCGAGGTCAGCTTCCTCGGCACGCGCGAGCGGATCGAGGCGGAGCTGGTCCCCGCCGCGGGCTACGAGATCGACTTCGTCAAGGTGCGCGGGATCGACCGCCGCAACCCGCTGAAGGCGGCGCGGGCGGGGTTCGAGGCGCTGGCCGCGGTCGGGGCGGCGCGCAAGGTGCTGCGACGGCGCGGCGCCGACGTGGTGCTGGGCGGCGGCGGCTTCGTCGCCGGGCCGGCCGGCCTCGCCGC
>DATHFL010000039.1:0-8559 GCA_035318125.1 Solirubrobacterales bacterium
AAGCAGTTCGGCGGCCACGACGAGAAGGCGAGCTGACCGTGGCGATCGAGCTCGAGGTCGCCGGCGACGAAAAGGCGGCCTCGCGCCGAGCCGCCGAGCTGATCGCGGCCGCCGGCGCGACGACAGTCGACGAACGTGGCCATTTCGCGCTGGCGATGAGCGGCGGCCGCTCGCCCTGGGCGATGCTGGCGATTCTCGGCGACCTCGAGGGGATGCCCTGGGACCGCACCGAGCTCTTCCAGGTCGACGAGCGGGTCGCCGCACCAGGGAGCGAGGACCGCAACCTCACCCACATGGTGCTCGGCCTCTCGATGGCCCACCAGCCGGCCCTGCGGCCGATGCCGGTCACCCAGCGCGACCTCGACGCCGCCGCCCGCGAATACGAAGCCTCCCTGCCCGAGCGCCTCGACCTCGTCCACCTCGGCCTCGGCCCCGACGGCCACACCGCCTCCCTAGTCCCCGGCGACCCCGTCCTGGAGGTGCCCGACCGCCGCGTCGCCCTGACCGAGACCGCCTACCAGGACCACCGCCGCATGACCCTCACCTACCCGGCCCTCGCCGACGCCCGCCGCATCGTCTGGCTAGTCACCGGCCCCGACAAGCGCGACCCCCTGCAGAAGCTCCTCGCCGGAGACGAATCGATCCCCGCCGGCCGGGTAAGCAACGACCACATGATCGTGGTCGCGGACGAAGCCGCGGCGAGTTAGTCGAGCGCCAGCGCAGCCTTCACCTCGCCCAGCTTCCGCATCCGCGGATCGTCCTCACCCACCATCCGCTCCAGCCAGCTCTCGATTTCCCCCAGGTCCAGCGGATCGGTGGCGACGAGGATCTGTTCGATGTCGATCCAGTCCTTCGGTCGGTCGAACATAGCCTTGCAGACGGCGAGGTGCTCGGGAGAGAGGATCGGGATCGTCTCGTCGGCGAACGGCACCCGGCGGGAGCTCTTGCGCATCTCGTCGTGGAACGGGTCGTAGGAGAAGAAGAGGTCGATCGGGTTGCGTTCCCACCGGAGCCGAACCTGGCCATCGCGGCTCAGCTCTTCCTCGTCCACGTCGACGTCCACTCCGAGCGGTGCGAGCGCATCGCGGACATCCGACCAGCGCTCGGTCTGGACAAAGACGTTGACGTCGACGTCGATCGTCGTCCGCGGCTCGGCGTAGTAGGCGAGCGCGAGGGCGCCGCCGATCGCATGGGGCACCTTGGCTGCGGTCAGGGCGCGGTGGATCGCGATCACCTTCTCCGGCAGGGAGGGAGCGCTCTTGGAACGCTCTACTTGCCGGGCCTCCCGCGCCGCCATGCCTAGACGGATTTGAGTCGGGGGAAGCCGATCTCGTGGGGGCGGGGACGGACCGGCAGGGCATCGGCCAGTTCGAGCAGGTCGCGCAGCGCCTTGGCGCGTTCCTCGACCGGTGCGCCGATCCACTCGCCCGCCGAGCGAGCAGCGTCGGAGACGAGACCGGCTGGGCGTGAACGCTGCTCGGGGGGGTTCTCCGCCTGCAGCGCATCCAGCAGCAGGCGCCGCAGCATCGGCCGGGGATGGTCTCCGGAGGCGATCCCGCGCAGGGTCCTCTTCGCCGCCTCGTCCAGCTCCGAGCCGTGCACTGGGGCCCCTGCTTTCAGAGCGGCCTTCGTCAGCTCCTCCGCGGTTGGCGGTTTCTCGGCAGCCGCCTGGACCTTCTCGACGACCTCGTCGGTCAGCTCCCGAAAGCTCGCCAGGGTGCGGCTGCGCGGACCCTTCTCCGTGGCTTTCGACTCGCGGACCTCGAAACGACCAGCTTGGGTCGCAACTACGTAGGCCATAGTGGGATAAATATACCACTAGGCAGTCAATTCGACCACTGCCAGAGCCAAATGGCCCGAGTGTCGACTTCCTCTCGGTATGCGAGAGGAAGTCGACAGACGCTACGTCGCCGGGTCCAGCGAGACGGCGTGGTTGCCGACGATGCGGCCGTCGGGGTCCCACTTGCGCTTGACCTCGGCGAGGCGGGAGCAGACGTCGGGCGGGAGGATCGCGTCGGTGTCGCAGGGGCGGTCGGCGAAGTTGAAGTAGCCGCCGTCGGCCGCCCAGGGCTCCATCGCCTCGTGGATGCGGTCGAGGCCGGCGTCGACTGCTTCGCCCATCTCCGGGTTCATCACCATCCCGACGCCGAACATCACCCAGCCGGCGTCGAGGTGGGAGAGGGCGCCGCCGTCGGGGTCCGGCCGGTCGAGCGCCCCGCCGAGCTGGCGCAGCTCGGTCAGCAGCAGCGGCGAGCCCGACTCCGGCCCGGCGACGCCGACGAAGGCGTCGATCGCCTCGTCGGGGAGCTCGCGGAGGACGCGATGGTGGCCGAACCCCGGCACCGGCTGCTCGGGGTCCATGTGGATCTTGCAGAGGCCCGGCGGCGGGACCTGGTCGAAGGTGTCGAGGATCGGCTCGCCGATCTCGCGCAGCGGCGCGATCGCCGCCTCGCCCGCGGCCCTGTCGCCGATGCAGGCGGCGTCGATCGTCAGCAGCGCCTTGCCGCGCAGGAGCTCGGGCACGTCGGGGATGTCCGGCGGCCGCAGAAAGCGGACGATCGAGGTGACGTCGTCGGGGACGCCCGCGGCCCATTCGCGATAGGCGCGGATGCCCTCGGCGCCGACCTCGGCTCCGAACAGCAGTGCCCCGGCGTAGACATCGGCGACCGGCACCAGGTTGAGGTGCAGCGCGGTCACCACGGCGTAGTCGCCGCCGCCCCCGCGCAGCGCCCAGAAGAGGTCCGGCTCGTTCTCGGCGTCGACCGTGCGCACCTCGCCGTCGGCGGTCACCAGCTCGACCGCCCGCACCCGGTTGCAGGCGAACCCGTACCGCCGCCCCAGCCAGCTCAGCCCGCCGCCGAGCGTGAAGCCGGTGACGCAGACGTCGGGAGAGGTCCCCGGCAGCGAGCTCAGCCCCTGCGCCCCGGCCGCCTCGGCCAGCTCCAGCGAGAGCACCCCGGCCTCGACCCGCGCCGTCTGTGCCGCGGCGTCGACCTCGACCCCGCGCATCCGCTCGGTCTTGACCAGGATCGTGCCCTCCAGCGACCGCAGCGAGAGGGAGCCGTGGCCGCTCCCCTGCGCGCTCACCCGCAGGCCATTCGCGGCCGCGAAGCGCACCGTCTTCGCCACGTCCCCGGCGCTCTCGACGAGGGCGACAGCCTCGGGGCGCTGGTCGGCGGTGAGGTTCCAGGCGGCGCGCGCCTGGTCCCAGTCCGGGTCGTTCGGAGTCGCGATCCGGCCGGCGATCGCCAGCCCGCTGAAGTCGGTCATGGGTCTCCTCGGGAAGGTGTTCCTGCTCACCCTATTCCGCGAAAAGCGACGATGCTCAGTCCGCAGTTGCCTCGGCGAGCGCAGCCGCATAAGCCAGCGAGATCGACCTGATCCGCTCGGCCGGCATTGCCGTCCGAAGCGCCTCTGACGCCATCGAGATGCCAATTCCGCGAGGGACGCCGAACAGACCTTGGAATGCCTCCAGTGCTTCCTCCGTCGGCCTGCCCGCCACCGGATCCAGCAACAGGCTCTTGAGGACGGAACCGATCTGCTCAGGCGGAAAGCGCTGCATCAGGCGCACGACGTCGGCAGCGTCCTTGTCGTCGAGGCGATCCTCGCGGCCGCTCTTGACCCGGTCGGCGATCTTGTGGATCTTGGCGACGAGCAGCGCCGCCGGCCCGGCCACCCTGACCTCGATCGCGCGTCCATCCTCTGGATCGATCGCTTCCACTCTCCTTGTCTCGTTGTCGACCAGGGCGGCCTCCAGGCCCGTCGCCTTACGTGCCGCCCGGTTTCCATGGGCGCCGAGCCGAGCGCCCCTGCTGCCCTCGGGCGGCGCGGCTCCGGTGGGGACGATCAGGTCGACCGGAATCTCCACCTTTCTTCCATTGACGACAGCGGGGGCTATCCAGGTCCCCGGCTCGGGCGCGCCCTGGAGAACCCGAAGCGCAAAGCCCTTGGCTTCCAGCAGGCCCGCGAGGGTGGGTTCATCGGCGAGCAGCTGTGGGTCGACCGCAAGGTCTCCGTCGCTGGTGAACTCCGCGACCGGCAGGCCACCCGGCCCGGCCTGCAGGTAGATCCCCTGCGCGCCGGCGACGATCACCGAGCGACGCTGCTCTCCCAGGGCTTCCAAAGCGTCGAGCAGGACCCTTCGCGCCTGCACGTATTGCTCGTCGAACTCGCCGCTCATCTCATCGTCGGCTGGGGATCTCGAGGCTGTCCGATCGCCATTCCCCTTCGTTCCCTTCCATCCAGGAGAGAACGGCCTCGCCTTCGGAGGGCATCCTGCCGTTCCCGGTCAGGCAGTCGACCGCGACCTGCGAGGGAGCCGCAAGCTGAAGGCCCTCCGCCCAAGAAGTCCGCCTGAAGGCGACCGGATCGTATGGCCAGAGCAACCCGACGTTGGCGCCCTCGTCGGCCGGGAGAAGCCTGAGCCGGCGAGCCAGGAGCTCGGGCTCGGGCGTATACGCGAGCAGCAGTGCAGGCGAAGCGATGGGCGCCAAACGGGCGGCTGCGACAGACCCCGTGATCACTATCTGAGCTCCCTTGTCAACCTCCGCCCTCATCGTCTCCAGCAGGCTGTCCAAGCCCTCCGCGGCGATGAACATCGTGGACTGGTTCGACTTGAATACGTCGTAGGAGGAGGCCCAGCGGCGCAGGAGGGCTGGCACGTCAACCGACTCCACGGGTCCTCGAGGAGCGCGCCTGATCAACGCCTCCTCGTTGAGGGCGTCGAGAGTCCGGGAGATGTAGCCCGCCGCGAGATCGGTCGCTTGGGCCAAGTCCTTGAGGGTGTACGGCGGCTTGACGTCGACAAGGGTGCGGATCAGTCGTCCCGCTTTCGGCCCGCGGAGCCGGATCGTGCCTCGCCCCTTCGGGTCAGGGTTCCGAGTCGATCCCCTGGACTCGATGTAGACGGCAGGGTTGGAGAGCTTGATCAGGGCGTTGCCCGTTTGATCCAAGTAGTTCACTCCCTGCTCGACGAGCAGGTCCTGGGTGCGACGGCTGATCCACGGGGCGACGATCAGGAGCGGCACGTTGCCGCTCATCGAGCGCACCAGTTGAGCCAGCCTTGGCAGCAGGTTTTCCGCTTCGAGCGGGGAGAGCGAGCGACGAGCTTCGACAGCTATCCAGGCGCTATTGCCTGGCGCCTGAAGGACCAGGCGACCGTCGGTGCGAGCGCGACCAGCCGGTTCCTCTGGCGCGTCCAGGCGAACCTCCCAATTTTCTGGCAAGCGTTTCCTGAACCAATCTACGGCCCACTCGAGGAGCGAATTTTCCTGTTCTTCCAACTTTGCCGACATAACAAAGTCTAGAAGATAGCAAATATTTACCTAAAACAGCGACTTTGCTACCTTCGCAAAGTCACTATTTAAGAAAAATGCTTTCTTTGAACTCGATCTCCGCGGCCGATAATCAAGTCGGAGACCATCTGGGGGGGAAAGAGGCCGTGCGCCGCCACACCGGGATCGGCCTCCAGCCGCGCCGCCAGCGTCGCCGGGTCGTCGAGCCCGCCGCCGCGGTAGTCGGCGATCACGCCGCCGTCGGGGCTGGGGGGGACGTCGCGCAGCTCGACCTCCTCGCCGAGCCGGGCCAGGGTCGAGGCGGCGCCGAAGCCGAAGAGCTCCAGCGGCACCGGGCCGCGCAGCGCCTCGACCGGCTTGCTGGAGTCGGCGATGACGACGAAGCGCTCGGCCGCCGCGGCGACGATCTTCTCGCGCAGGTGGGCGCCGCCGCCGCCCTTGATCAGCCAGCCGTCGGGCGACACCTCGTCGGTGCCGTCGATCGCGATGTCGAGCCGCTGCAGGCGGTCGAACTCCTCGATCGGCACTCCCAGCTCCCGCGCCTGTTCCTCGGTTGCCACCGAGGTGGCGACGCAGCGGATGCCAGTGAGGCCGCGGCGGGCGAGCGCCGGCAGCAGGTGGGCGACGGTGGAGCCGGTGCCGAGGCCGACCGTCATCCCGCTCTCGACCAGCTCGGCCGCCGCCTCGGCGGCGAGGCGCTTCTCCGTGTCGGCCTCGGTCACGACCGGCACGGTACATTGCTCCAATGAATTCCAGCACCGCAACCGCAACCGACACCCAGGACTACAAGGTCGCCGACATCGGCCTCGCCGATTTCGGCCGCAAGGAGATCTCCCTCGCCGAGGTCGAGATGCCCGGCCTGATGCAGACGCGCGAGGAGTACGGCGCCGCGCAGCCGCTGAAGGGCGCGCGCATCACCGGCTCCCTCCACATGACGGTCCAGACCGCGGTGCTGATCGAGACGCTGGTCGCCCTCGGGGCCGAGGTCCGCTGGGCCAGCTGCAACATCTTCTCGACCCAGGACCACGCCGCCGCCGCGATCGCCGCCGCCGGCATCCCCGTCTACGCCTGGAAGGGCGAGACGCTGGAGGAGTACTGGTGGTGCACCGAGCAGGCCCTGAACTGGCCCGACGGCGAGGGCCCGAACATGATCCTCGACGATGGCGGCGACGCCACCCTGCTCGTCCACAAGGGGGTCGAGTTCGAGAAGGCGGGCGCGGTGCCCGATCCCAGCACGGCCGAGTCGGAAGAGTTCAAGATCGTCCTGCAGACGCTGCAGCGCTCGCTCGAGGAGGACCCGCAGCGCTGGACCCGGATCGCCGCCAACATCAAGGGCGTCACCGAGGAGACGACGACCGGCGTCCACCGGCTCTACCAACTGGCCGAGACCGGCGACCTGCTGTTCCCGGCGATCAACGTCAACGACTCGGTCACCAAGTCGAAGTTCGACAACCTCTACGGCTGCCGCCACTCGCTGGTCGACGGCATCAACCGCGCCACCGACGTGATGATCGGCGGCAAGGTCGCGGTCGTCTGCGGCTACGGCGACGTCGGCAAGGGCTGCGCCTCCTCGCTGCGCGGCCAGGGCGCGCGGGTGATCGTCACCGAGATCGACCCGATCTGCGCCCTGCAGGCGGCGATGGAGGGCTACGAGGTGCGGACCCTGGAGGAAGTCGTCGAGACCGCCGACATCTTCGTCACCGCCACCGGCAACAAGGACATCATCACCGTCGACCACATGCGGCGGATGAAGCACAACGCGATCGTCGGCAACATCGGCCACTTCGACAACGAGATCGAGATGGCGGCGTTGGAAGAGTCCGACGCCGAGCGGATCGAAATCAAGCCGCAGGTCGACGAGTGGAAGTTCCCCAACGGCAACGCGATCATCGTCCTCTCCGAAGGGCGGCTGCTGAACCTCGGCAACGCGACCGGGCACCCGAGCTTCGTGATGTCGAACTCGTTCACCAACCAGGTGATCGCCCAGATCGAGCTCTTCGGCGGGCGCGACAGCAAATACGCGGGCGAGCCGCAGGTCTACGTGCTGCCCAAGCACCTCGACGAGAAGGTCGCGCGCCTGCACCTGGCAGCGCTCGGCGTTGAGCTGACCGAGCTCACCCCCGAGCAGTCCGCCTACCTCGGCGTCCCCGTCGAGGGCCCCTTCAAGCCGGATCACTACCGCTACTAGGAGGACTCGGACGAGTTTCCCGCGCGCGTCTGGCGGCGGCGGACCGGCGCGTGGCGGCGTCCTCGGGCGCCCGAATAGCGCTGCTCATGAGTATCCGGTTCGCTCAGGCTGCGATGTCGCCGGTGATCTCGGCATAAGTGCTCGGGGCGTGTGCGGCCCCGAGTCCGAGCAGCGTCTGGAAAGCCGCCATCGGGGTGCGCCGGCGGTTGTGGCGGAAGACGAACTCGTCGAGGTAGACCTGCAGGTGCTTCTCAGAGGCGCTGCGGTGGGTCCCCTGAAGCCAGGTCTTGAGGTTGGCGAGGGCGCGGTGGGCGCGGGGCAGGATGAGGCGGCGCTCCTCGCTGCGCCAGCGCTGGGAGACGGGCCGGTGGTCGAAGCCGAGGTCGCGAAGACCGATGTAGCCGCGCCAACCGTCGGTGTGGACGATCGCGCCTGACTCGGCGTTCTCGGTTACCCATGGCCCGAGGCTGCGCTTGCTCGCGTCGGGGAGAGTCGCGAGGCGCAATCTTCCTGAGCCGCCGCCTCGGACCTCCACTCCGACCACCACGAGCCGCTTCCCGATGGGGTCTCTGCCCGCTTTGCGGTCCGGATTGACGCCGCCGACGAAGCCCTCGTCGACCTCCACCTCGCCGCGCAGGGGATCGCGCTCGGGGGCCACCATCGCCCGGCGCAGCTTCTGCAGGATCAGCCAGGCGGTCTCATAGCGCGAGAGGCCGAGCTGGCGCTGCAGTTGCTTGGCGGAGATGCCCGGGGTGTGAGTGGCGACCAGGTAGGCCGCCCAGAACCAGAGACGAAGCGGCGTGCGGGTGCCGTGCATGACGGTCCCCGCGGTGACCGAGGTCTGGTGGTGGCACTCAGCGCACTCCCAGAGATGCCGGCGCTCCAGGATCCAGGCGCGGTCCCCGTCGCAGGCAGGGCAGCGGTAGCCCTCGGGCCAGCGGGATTCGGCCAGGTACTCGAGGCAGGCCGTCTCGTCGGGGAAGCGCTCTTGGAACTCCACGATGGTGCGCGGGAAGTCTGGCCGGGCCACAAGACGAATGTAGGCACGGCACCTGACGGAACCGGATACTCATGAGC
>DATHFL010000040.1:0-2820 GCA_035318125.1 Solirubrobacterales bacterium
AGAAGGCGATGGCCGACGTCATCGAGTCGGTCAAGCGCGGCGGCACGATCGCCGACCCCCTCCGCCTCGCCTCGGTCTTCCCGGGCATGGTGGCCCAGATGGTCGCCGTCGGCGAGGAGACCGGCCAGCTGGAGACGATGCTCTCCAAAATCGCCGACTTCTACGAGGCCGAGGTCGACGCCAAGGTGAAGGCGCTGACCGCGCTGATCGAGCCGGTGATGATCGTCTTCGTCGGCGGCATGGTCGGGTTCATCGTCATCTCGATGTACCTGCCGATGTTCAGCATCTACGAAAAGATCCGCTAGTCCGACGCCATGTGCTACGTTGACGCACATGGAGCGAGTCGGCGTTCGTGAGCTGCGACAGAACCTTTCGAAGTACCTGGCCGAGGTGAAGGACGGCGAGAGCTTCCTCGTAACCGAGCGAGGGGTGGAGGTGGCCCGGCTCACCCCTTCCGGGGGGAAGGATTCGCCGCTCGCCCGGTTGGTCGCCGAGCGCGGGGCGACGATGCCGCGGCGTGACCTCTTGGAGCTGGCCGCAGGTTCGACTCGCGGGCCCGCATCGGGCCCTCCGAGCAGTCAGGTGCTGGAGGAAATCCGCGAGGACCGGGTATAGCTCCGCAACTTGCGTATCTGGATACCTCGGCCTACGTCAAGCTCCCACTGGAGGAGGACGGGCACCAGGGTCTGCGCTCTGAGCTCTCGCGCTGGGACGGATACGTGTCGAGCATGCTTCTCGGGGTGGAGGCGGTGAGGGCCTGCTCGCGCTACGGCAACGATCGTGCAAGGGACGCGAGGCAGTGGTTGGAGGGTGTGGCGCTGCTCCCGCTCGACGACACCGTGCTCGACGTCGCGACGTCACTGTCGCCCGCCGGTATGAAGACCCTCGACGCGCTCCATCTCGCCACGGCGTTGACGGTTCGGGATGAGATCGGCGCTTTCTTCACCTATGACCAGCGGCTCAGCGAGGCCGCCAGTGACCACGGCTTCACGGTCGTAGCTCCATTGCAGGATTAAGGATCTGGGCCTACGGTCGATGAACCCCTTGTGAAGCGATGGGGGCCTTATCTCCTGATCGGCGCCCTCTGCGCCTGGCTGGCGTCGCGGGTAGCTGGTACCGGCGACTGGGACGCGGACGCGGGGCCGGCGATCGAAGCGCTGGCCGCGGGTGACGTCGGCCACTACCTGAGCTGGGCGTCGCTGGTCGGCCCCTTCGCCAGCCTGGTCCAGGCGCCGTTCGTGGCGCTGTCCGGGGGGTCGGGGACCGTGGCCTACCAGTGGGCGGTCTTCCCCTGCCTGTTCGGTGCCGGCCTTTGCGGGCTCTCCCTGGGCCGGATCGCCGCCCGCCGCGGCGCCCCGCCGCTGACGCAGGTCCTCCTGCCGCTGCTCTTCCTGCTCAACCCGATCACCTTCGAAGCGCTGGAGACGGGGCATCCGGAGGAAATCCTGACCGCCGCTCTCGCGATCGCGGCAATCGCCACCGCCGCCGAGGGGCACACCCGGCGGACCGCTCTCCTGCTCGGGCTCGCGATCGCCTCGAAGCAGTGGGCGGTGATCGCGATCCTGCCGGCGCTGATGGTCCTGCCGAGCCAGCGGATCAAGGTCGGGCTGGGTGCGGTCGCGGTGGCCGCCGCCCTCTTCGCCCCCAGCGTCGTCGCCTCGCCGAGCTCGTTCCTCGACGTGCAGCGGGCCGCCTCCGGCACGCCCGGCGCAGCAACCCCCTGGAGCGCCTGGTACCCGCTCGCCTCCGAGAAGACGGAGGTTTACTCGGTAGGGGGAGAACAGCTGGAAGCCCAGGTCGTGGACGCGCCGTCGCTGGCCACGTCCTTCTCCCACTCGCTGATCGTCCTCCTGGCGCTGGTGCTGCCGCTGGCCGTCGCGTGGAGACGGGGCTTGCCGCTCGCGCCCTCCGACGCGTTTGCGCTGTTGGCGCTGATCGGGTTGCTGCGGTGCGCTCTCGATCCTGCCGACAACCTCTACTACCACGCGCCGCTGCTGCTGGCGATGTTCGGCTGGGACGCGTTTTCCTCCCGCGGCCTGCCGCTGCGCAGCCTGCTGGGGGTCGGAATCGCGTTGCTGTTCTGGCAGGCCTGGCACGACATCTCGGACCCGGTGGCGTTCAACGCGGTCTACCTGGGCTTCGCCTCGGTGCTGGGAATTGCCCTCGCCTCATCGCTTTTCGCACGAATCGACTGGACGGGCGTTCCAGCCTCTGCAGTTTTCGCGGGACGTAACCCCAATTTCAGGGATTAAGGATCTGAATCGGCTGTCGATGTAGGGCCTGTGATGAATCTGCCAGTGCTTCGGTGCCAAAGGCAAACCCGCTGTGAGGCGGGGGCGCAAAGCCGTCGGGACTCCATTGGAGTCGGCCGGGCTACCACCGGGGTCGACAGACACCACGTGGCTTCACGCGACGGGGCTCTGGCGCAAACGATTAGGACCATAGGAGGTCTCTAATGTTTCTCCAGAATCTCCGGGCCAAGGTAGGCGCCCGGCTCAACGGCGACAGCGAGGCGGGTTTCACCCTGATCGAGCTCCTCGTCGTGATGCTCATCCTCGGAATCCTGGCCGCGATCGCGCTGCCGGCGTTCTTCAACCAGAAAGACAAGGCCGGCGACGCCAAGGCCAAGGAGTACGCGCACTCCGCGCAGGTCGCGATGGAGACGTGCTCGACCGACAACGACGGCAGTTACGAATCCTGTGACCTGACGGCGCTGATCGCCGTCGAGCCGACCCTGGCCAACGCGGTCTTCGCGTCAGGCCCGACGACCACCGCAACCACCTACGAATTCACGATCGAAGGCGCGGACGAAACCCAGAC
>DATHFL010000041.1:0-3526 GCA_035318125.1 Solirubrobacterales bacterium
GGGCGACCGCCGGCAGCACCTTGGTCAGCGAGATGAAGGAAACGTCGACCGTCGCCAGCGAGGGCGCGAAGGGCAGGTCGGCGGGCCCGAGCTCGCGCGCGTTGAGGCGCTCGATCACGCACACGCGCGGGTCCTGGCGCAGGCGAACGTCGAGCTGACCGTAGGCGACGTCGACCGCCGCGACCCGGGCGGCCCCGCGCTGCAGCAGGCAGTCCGTGAAACCGCCGGTGGAGGCGCCGACGTCGAGGCAGTCGCGGGCGGCGACGTCGATCCCCAGCGCCTCCAGCGCATTCTCCAGCTTGACGCCCCCGCGGGAGACGTAGCGCGGGCCGGCGTCGACGATCAGATCGGCATCGCCCTCAACCAGCTGGCTGGGCCGCAGCGCCACCGGGCCGTCCTGCCCCACCCGCACTTCGCCGGCGCGGACGGCGCCCGCAGCGGCGGACCGGGACGGGAAGAGGCCGCGGTCGGCCAAAACCGCGTCTATCCGGGACTTCGTCACCGCCCGAAAGCTACAGCGGCCCTCACGATCTGGCCGTTTATCCGCCCTTGAGAACGAGATGCAACATTCACGCGGCCGGTTTCGAAATCCGATCTGGTCTTTCCGATCAAATCGGGTATCGGAGGCCCAAGAACCCCCAGATTCCGTGAGATGCAGGGCATCTGTGACCCCACTCACACACAAGTCGCACATACGTTCGTACGCTGTTCAAGGATTCGCGAGAGGAAACCGATCAAGGAGCACCGACAAAGACTTCAAGGTTGAACCCCGCGTCGACATATGGCCTTGCTGCTTCCCACAGCGACGCCCTCGACACAAACCGGGCTCACCTACCTCCCACGGATCCACACATATATAGAGATACATATCTCTCCTCCCTGTAGTAACCCCAGAAGCGCCCCGCCTCCCCCGGCGGGGCGTTTTCTGTTGGCTTCACCTAACAAGCCGACCCAACGGGCGGCCCCGATTACCGATCCGTCCATCCGGTGGCCGAACCTTGGCACGCTGAATGCCGGGTCAGGCAGGATGCAGGCGGCGATGAGCGACCTCATAGACCGTGGGGGCGTTCGAGTTGGCTGGATGATGGCGGACACCGAAGCCCGCGAAGACCAAGACAGGCCTGTCCTCCCGCAGCTCGATACGGAAGACCATGCCGAATTTGCCATCCGGAGACGGGAGTCGCAGCTTCACGCAGTGTCGGAGATCGGTCCCATCCGGCCCCTCCTCGTCGCAGGCAAGGAGGCTCCCAACGGGCACTCCTTCTCCCTCAAATTCCTTGCGAGCTTCAAGCGCTACCTCTTCCCCTGCATCGCTTGTACGTCGCAGGTCTTCGACAAAGGCGGCGTCATCGAACAGCGCAGGCGCTCGGCCCGATCGCTTGTGGCTCATCGGCTACCCCTCGCCGTCGGGGGGCTGAACCGGGCCGTACTCGGCTTCAAAGTCAGCCAGCGTCCCCGGTTCGGTGCCGAGGCGCTTTCGGATCGCGTCGAACGAGGTATCCGGCACGAGGGTGAGCGACCCGTCGGGGCGCTCCTCGGTGACGACGTACTCGCCAGCGCGATCGCCACTGAGCCTGACGTGGGCGAGCTCCATGCTGGAGATTTTCGCAGACAGCCCGTCCGGTGACGAATGCCTGGCGGAATTCGGGACGTTTTCTGCTTGTGGCCGTCTTTGGCCTGCGACGAGGGACCGACTGCTACGGTGGATTGGTCGGGTTTGGCCGAACCGCCACCCGAGAGGTTCCGTTTCCTCCGCGTGCCATGGGCGCCTAGGGGCCGCAGGATCTCCCTAGCGTTCAAATAAGGAGCACTTCCATAACTGTTTCATTTGCCGATCTCGGCATCTCCAAGCCTGTCATCCGTGCGCTTGCACGGCGTGAGATCACCCATCCGTTCCCCGTTCAGCAGCTGGTCGTGCGCGACGCGCTCGCCGGTCACGACCTGCTCGTCCAGTCCCCGACCGGGTCGGGCAAGACGCTCGCCTTCGGCATCCCCATGCTGGAGCGCCTCTCGCCCGAGGCCAAGCGCCCGAGTGCGCTCGTCCTCGCCCCCACCCGCGAGCTCGCCGGCCAGATCGTCGACGAGCTCCGCCCGCTCGCCGAGACGCGCGGGCTGAAGATCGCCGCCGTCTACGGCGGCGTCTCGTTCGGGCCGCAGATCAAAGCCGCCCACAAGGCCGACGTCCTCGTCGCCACCCCCGGCCGCCTCGAGGACCTGATCGACCGCGGCGTCGTCTCCCTCGACCGGATCCGCATCCTCGTCCTCGACGAGGCCGACCGGATGCTCGACATGGGCTTCAAGCCGGCGGTCGACCGGATCGTCTCCCGGACCCCCGGCCAACGCCAGACGCTGTTCTTCTCCGCCACCCTGGAGGGCGCCACCGGCAAGGTCGCCGCCGCCTACACCCGCGACGCCCGGCGCCACACCCACTCGCCGAAGCAGGCGAAGGCCGACATCGAGCACCACTTCCTCCCGGTCGACAGCCAGGGAGAAAAGCTCGACCACCTGGTCGCGCAGCTGCGCGACGGCGATTGCGGGCCGACCCTCGTCTTCGTCCGCACCAAGCGCGGGGCCGACCGGCTGGTGAAGCGACTGCGCAGCCGCCAGATCGAAGCGGTCGCGATGCACGGGGACAAGACCCAGCGCCAGCGGGAAAGCGCCCTCGCGCGCTTCGAGGACGGCAAGGTCGAAGCCCTCGTCGCCACCGACGTCGCGGCGCGGGGCATCGACGTGGAGGGGATCACCCACGTGATCAACTACGACGCGCCCGAGGACCGCGACGCCTACGTCCACCGGATCGGCCGCACCGGGCGGGCCGGCCGCCGGGGGACGGGCGTCAGCTTCGTCCTCGCCGACCAGGCCGACGACGTCCGGCGCATGGCCGGAGACCTCGGCCTGGTCCGGGAGTTCGAGGTGACCCACGGGGGCCACCGGAAGCAGACCGGCTCGCGGCCGGCATCGCGGCGCTCCCGCGGCGGACCGAAGGGCAGGTCCCGCTCGTGACCCCGGCAACCGCGCACAAATGGACCTGCAGCGGCTGCGGCGTCGCAGCGAGCCGCAGCGACGCCGAGAGGACGCCGCTGCCCGCGGCCTGGGAGGTCTGCAGCGGCGGCACCTTCTGCCTCGGTTGCCGGCGGCAGCGAGTCGCCGAGGCCGCGGTCGAATCCGCCCCCGCCGCGACCGACCGGAACTCCCGGGCACGGCTGCGCCGCGCCGCGGTGCTCGAATTCGAGGTGCTGCGCGCCCCCGACCGGACGAACGGCTCGATCGCCAAGTCGTGCCGCTCCTCGATACCCGCAGTCGCCGCTGCCCGGCGGCGGCTGGGCGCCCCGGGGAGCTAGCGATGTCCTCCGTCGAGGGCGGCATCGCGCTGGCCCTGGTGGCGGCGGTGATGGCGAACCTCGCCTCGCTGCTGAAGCACCGCGGCTGCCAGCAGGTGCCGCTGATCAGGATCCACGCCCCGCTCGAGAGCGCCCGTCGCCTGGCCGCCTCGCGGTGGTTCGCGGCGGGATGGGGCATCGCCGCG
>DATHFL010000042.1:0-5332 GCA_035318125.1 Solirubrobacterales bacterium
CGCTCTCGAAATCCCGTCGCACCCGCATGCGCATCGCCTCCGAGCGACGCTCGGCCTCGAAGTGCTCGAGGTCGAGCCCGAAGCGCTCGGCCCGCTCCCAGAGGTGCGGGTCGTCGACCCGGCCGCGGTCGGCGTAGAGCGAGTCGACCATCTCGAAGAAGCGGCCCTGCCGCCCGGCGGCCTCGGCGGCCGCGTGCAGCGCCGGCGAGCGCGGGTGCTTGCTGGCGACCGGGAAGTGGCGGAAGACGAGCCGTCCGGGGCGCTCCTGCAGCCGCCGCCAGGCGCCGGCGCAGTGGGGGCAGCCGAGGTCGGCGTAGACCACGGTCCCCTCCCCCTCGCCGCGGACGTGGTCGTCCGGCCCGATCGGCGGGATTGCGGCGCTGCCGAGGTCGGTCATGCCCTAGGCGAGGGCGTCGAAGATGAGGTTGGCGCCGGGGATCTGGGTGTCCTCGGGGGACTCGTAGGCCCAGGCCACCTTCCCCTCCTCGTCGACGAGGACGAGGGCGCGCTTGGCGATGCCGATCTTCTCCTGGTAGGCGTCGTAGGCGCGGGCGACCTCGCCCTTCGGCTCGAAGTCCGAGAGCAGCGGCGTGTCGATCCCGAGCTTCTCCTGGAAGGCCTTGTGGGCGAAGAAGCCGTCGACGCTGATCCCGACCAGCTCGACTCCCTTCTCCTCGATCTCCGGCTTGACCTCCTGGTAGATCGAGAGCTGATCGCCGCAGATGGGGCTGAAGTCGCCCGGGTAGAAGACGAGGAGGACCCTGCGGCCGCGGTAGTCGGAGAGCGAGACCTTTTCACCGTCCTGGTTGCGAAGGGTGAATTCGGGGGCCGGCTCGCCGACCCCGATCATCGACGCAGGCCGAGCTCTTTGACCAGAGCGCGGTAGCGCTCGAGGTCGGTGCGCTCGAGATAGCGCAGCATCCGCCGGCGTTTGCCGACCAGCATCAGCAGCCCGCGCCGCGAGTGGTGGTCTTTGGCGTGGGTGCGCAGATGCTCGGTGAGCTCGTTGATCCGCGCGGTCAGCAGCGCCACCTGGACCTCGGCCGAGCCGGTGTCCTTGTCGCCGCGGCCGTATTTGCCGATCAGCTCGCTCTTTTTCTCTTTGGTCAGGCTCATCTCGTAAAAACGCCGCACACAGAGGTGCGACGGCCGCTGGAAGCTAGCACAGACGCGCTACTTCAAGTGTCGATTGAACTGCTTTCAGCGCCCTTGGCGCACCTTGCCGACCAGCGTCACCACAGCCAGCGCCACGGCGAGCAGGATCAGGCCCGTCAGGACGCTTCCATACCCGAATTCAGCCCCGTTGACGGTGAAGGTCAGCGCATAAAGCCCCGGTTCGCCGAGGATAGCCGCGACTGCCGGGGCTATCAGCCCTTCGACCAGCGCTTGGAGGAAGTAGAAAGCGGCTAAGGCCAATAGCAGGGCGGCAGCGAGCGCGAACAGATCGCCCCTCCCCACGAGATCCTTCAGCCTCTTTGAGATCTCCCCGATCATCGACGAGGGATTCGGCCCATGCGATCTGATTCCTGCTGTCCCGCCTAAGCGCCGGTGAAGCCGGCGCAGACGCGCTTGGCGTCCTCGACGTCGCGGTGCATCTGCTCGACCAGGTCCTCGACGTTCGGGTAGCTGCGCTCGCCGCGCAGGCGCTCGACGAAGGCGACCCGCAGGGTCCTGCCGTAGAGATCCTCTTCGCGGTCGATCAGGTAGGTCTCGATGAGGACGCCGCGACCGCTCTCGAAGGTCGGACGGACGCCGACGTTGACCGCCGCCGGGACGCCGTCGGCGAAGGCGGCGTAGACGCCATGGCCGGGGATCGCGAAGCGGTCGTCGGGGACGATGTTGGCGGTCGGGAAGCCCAATTCGCGCCCTCGCTGGTCACCGTGCACCACCTCGCCCTCGACCATGAAGGGGGCGCCGAGACAGCGGCGCGCCGCCTCCATCTCGCCGGCGGCGACCAGGGCCCGGATCCGGGTCGAGGAGACGGTTTCGCCGTCGACTTCGACCAGCGGCACCACCCTGGTGCGGAACTCCGAATGCGCTTCCAGCATCGCCGGGTCGCCTTTGGCTTTCGCCCCGAAGCGAAAGTTCTCGCCGACCGAGACCTGCTTGGCGTCGAGCTTCTCCAGCAGCACGTGCTCGACGAAGTTCTCGGCGCTGCGGTGAGCGAAATCCTCGTCGAAGGGGATCACCACCAGCTCCTCGACCCCGAGGCCCTCGATCACGTCGCGCTTGACCCCGAAGGGCATGATCAGTTTCGGCGTCGCCGCCGGGTGCAGGACTTCGAGCGGGTGCGGGTCGAAGGTGAGGACCGTGTCCGCCCCCTCGATCACCGCCCGGTGGCCGCGGTGGACGCCGTCGAAGGTGCCGATCGCGACGTTGCGCGGCCGCGGCTCGGCGTCGGGGAGCGAGGTGACCTTGATGCTCACCGCAGGGCCTCCGCGACCGCCGGCACCAGCTCCGCCACCCGCTCGGCCGGCACCTCCTCGCCCGCGTCCTCGACCCGGAAGGGGCCGATCGCGGTCCGCCGCAGCTCGGCGCAGTAGGCGTCCTCCAGGGTCTCGATCAGGGTGCGGACGTAGGTGCCGGCGGAGCACTCGATCTCGTAGTGGGCGAACTCGCCGTCGCTGGCGAGCAGCTCCGCCCGGTGCACCTCGACGTCGCGCTCGGGCGTCGCCACCACCTCGCCGCGGTGGGCCTTCTTGTAGAGGCGCTCGCCGCCGACCCGGACCGCCGAGGTCATCGGCACCCGCTGGCGGACGGTGCCGGTCGGCAGCTCCAGGGAGGCGGGCACCCGGCCGGTCTCGGTCAGCTCGCCATCGGGGTCGCCGGTGCTGGAGCGCCAGCCGAGCCGGGCGGTCGCCAGGTAGGTCTTCGGCAGGCCGACGAGGAAGCGCTGCAGGCGGGTGGCGCGGCCGCGCAGGACCAGCAGGAGGCCGGTGGCGAAGGGGTCTAGGGTGCCGGCGTGCCCGGCCTTGCCGCCGCCCTCGCGACGAACCCGGACGACCACGTCATGCGAGGTGACACCGGCCGGCTTGTCGCAGAGCAGCACCGTGCCGGCTTCGGCCGTCATCGTCAGGCGCCGAGCTGGGCCGAGACCTCGCGGGTGAGGAACTCGACCAGCTGCTCGAACTCCAGGTCGGTCGAGAAACCGGCGGCGCGTTTGTGCCCTCCGCCGCCGTTGAGACGGGCGATCGCCGAGACGTCGACATCGCCGGCGCTGGAGCGCAGGCTGACCTTGCGGGCGGCGCGCCCCCGGTCGCCGAGGTCGCGGATCACCGCGGCGACCTTGACCCCGTCGATCGAGCGCAGGTGGTCGATCAGGCCCTCGGTCATCTCCTCCCCCGCCCCGGTCGCCTCGTAGTCGGCCATGGTCATGTAGCTGATCGCCAGGCGGCCGTCGCAGTGGCTGGAGATCCCGTCGAGGGCGCGCGAGACCAGCCGCAGCTTCTCCAGCGGCACGTGCTCGTAGAGGCGCCGGTAGGTGTCGTCGACGTCGACGCCGGCGTCGATCAGATCGGCCGCCACCCGGTGGGTGTGGGCGTTGGTGTTCTCGTACATGAACTTGCCGGTGTCGGTGATCAGGCCGACGTAGAGCGCCGAAGCGATCTCCGCCGTGATCTTCGCCCCCAGCAGCAGGGCGAGGTCGTAGACGATCTCCGCCGTGCAGGAGGCCCCGACCTCGACCAGGTTGACGTCGCCGAAGCAGGTGTTGTCGTGGTGGTGGTCGATGTTGATCACGTCGTTGCCGCCGGCGGTCAGCCACTCGACCGGCATCCGGTCGATGTTGCCGCAGTCGAGGAAGACGACGGTGCGGTCGGCCATGTCGGCCGGCGGCTCGTGGAAGACCTCCTCCAGGGGCAGGAAGCGGTACTCGACCGGCAGCGGGAACTCCTTCGCCGCCATGAACATGACCGAGTCCTTGCCGAGTTGGGTGAGGACTTTGTGCAGCCCCAGCAGCGAGCCGAGGGCGTCGCCGTCGGGCCCCTCGTGGGCGGTGAGGAGGAAGCGATCGCGGGCGCGCAGCTCGGCGCCGACGCGCTCGAGGTCGGAGGTGGCGAGGTCGGGGACGGGGCTCATTCCTCGTCCTCCAGCAGTTCGGAGATCCGAACGCCTTGCTCGATCGTGTCGTCGTAATGGAAGGTCAACGTCGGGGTCCTCTTCATCCGCGTCTCGGCGGCGATTCGCGCTTGGATCACGCCGTGCGAGGAGCGCAGCCCGCTCAGCGTCGCTTCGCGCTCCTCCTCGCTCCCCAGCACGCTCACGAACACCTTCGCCGTGCGCAGATCGGGGCTGGTCTCTACCGAGGTTACGGTCACGAAGCCGATACGGGGGTCACTTAACTCACTGATCGCGGCCCCCACGACCTCGCGAAGCACCTCGTTGATGCGCCGCATGCGGGGTCCGGCCATGCTACTCCAGGGTCTGCTCGACCTGTTTCGTCTGGAAGAACTCGAGCACGTCGTCCTCCTTGACGTCGGCGTACCCCTCGAGGACGATCCCGCACTCCTGGCCCTCCTCGACTTCCTGGACGTTGTCTTTGAAGCGGCGCAGGGACCCCAGCTGCCCGGTCCAGATCACCGTTCCCTCGCGGATCAGACGGACGCTGGCGGTGCGGACGGCCTTGCCCTCGGCGACGATGCAGCCGGCGATGCGGCCGACCTTGGAGGCTTTGAAGGTCTGTTTGATCAGCGCCTCGCCGATCGTCTCCTCGACCTCGAGCGCGTCGAGCAGGCCCTCCATCGCGTTGCGCAGGTCTTCGGTGATTTTGTAGATGACCGAGTAGGTGCGGACGTCGACGCCCTCGCGGGCCGCAGCCCGTTTGGCGTCGAGCAGCGGCCGCACGTTGAAGCCGATGATGATCGCGTCGGAGGCCGAGGCGAGCATCACGTCGGACTCGTTGATGCCGCCGGTCTGCGAATGGATGATGTTCATCGCCACCCGTTCCTGCGGCACTTTCGCGAGCTCGTCCTGGAGCGCCTCCAAAGAGCCGGCGACGTCGGCCTTGAGGACGATGTTGAGCTCCTTGATTTCGCCCTCCTGGGCGCGGGCGAAGACCTCGTCGAGGCTGACCTTGCGGCCCTGACGGCGGGCCAGCGCCTCGGTTTTGAGCCGGTGGGCGCGCTCCTGGGCGAGCTGGCGGGCGCGGCGGTCGTTCTCGACCGTCTGCACGAACTCGCCGGCGTCGGCGACGCCGTCGAAGCCGAGCACCTCGACCGGCATCCCCGGCACCGCCTCCTCGACGGCCTTGCCGGTGAAATCGTGCATAGCCCTGACGCGGCCCCAGTGGGGCCCGGCGACAAGCGAATCGCCGACGCCCAGGGTGCCGCGCTGG
>DATHFL010000043.1:0-3603 GCA_035318125.1 Solirubrobacterales bacterium
CCGGCCGTGCCGGTCGAATAACCTGCCGCCTCGATGACCAAAGCAGAGCTGGAGAAGAAGCCCCTGTCCGAGCTGCATTCGCTCGCCGCCGATGCCGGCGTCGAGAAGTACCGGATGCTGACCAAGGCCGAGCTGGTCGAGAAGCTGGCCGGCACCGACGGGAAAGAAGAGCGCAAAGAGCGTCCGCAGCGGCGCCGCAGGCAAGAGGCCAAACCCGCTCGGGAGCGGGCGCCGAAACGGGCGCGGGAGCGGGAGCCGAAACCCGCTCGGGAGCGGGAGCCGAAACGGGAGCGGGAGCCCGAGCTCGAACCGAAGCCAGCGCCCGCCGCCGAGGCGCCGCGCCCGCGCCGTCGCCGCCGTCGCTTCGGCCGGCGCAGCAAGGGCGTGACCCTGCAGACGCTGCTGCTGCCGCCCGAGGCCGGCCGCCAGACGCTCGTCTTCGCCGAGACCCGCGAGGGCTGCACGGCGCTGCTGCGCAGCGTCGCCGCCGACCTCGCCGCCGACGCCAAGGGCCCGGACCCCGTCGCCCTGCTGATCGACCCCACCCCTGAGGAGCTCGCCGAGTGGAAGCGCGACGCCCCGCAGGCGGAGATCGTCTCCGCCGGCCAGCCGCGTCACGCCAGCGACGCCCTCGCCCAGGCCGCCACCCGCGCCGGCAGCGGCGAAGACGTGATCCTCCTCGTCGACTCGCTGACCCGCCTCGGCGAGGCCACCGGCGACGCCGAGGCCGCGAAGGAGTTCTTCGACGCCGGCCGCGCCCAGGGCTCGACCGGCGGCGGCTCACTCACCGTCGTCGCCGCTTTAGAGCGCCCTGAGTCCGTCTGACCGGCGCATCTCGGCGTCCTCGGTCGCTCGCGTGCGGAGCACGCCACGCTCCCTGCGTCCTTGACCTGCTTGGTCAGACGGACTCAGCTAGGTCTGCGGCGCGAAGGGGACCTCCAGCGGGTCGCCGCTGACGATCGCGCGCGGTGCGGTCTCGGCGATCCAGTCGAGGTGGGGCGCGAGCAGCTCGGCCTCGCGCAGGCGCTCCAGCGCCGGCGAGATCCGCACCGGCCGGCCCCCGTGCACGGTGTGGGCGTCGCTGCTGAGGACGTGGACGAGGCCGCGCTCGGCCATCGCCAGCATCCCCGCCGCCATCTGCTCGCGGAGGAAGAAGTCGGCGGTCGCCTGGATCAGCGCTCCCTCCGCGACCAGCGCCGCCATCCGCTCGAACATGTCGGCGGAGAGGTGGCGCTCGGGGTGGGCGACGATCGTCCGGTGCCCGCGCTCGGCCAGGTGGGCGACCCGCCGCAGGAGGCTCTCGTCGAGCGGTCCCGGCGCCGGCTCCAGCAGGACCCAGCTGCCGTCCCCGAGGGCGACCCGCGCCAGCTCCTCCTCGCTCAGCCCCTCGACCGCGGTCTCCGCCACCTCGCCGCCCTGGAGGATCCGCACCGCGACCAGTTCCCGCTCCAGCCGCGCGTTGAGGCCGCGCACCCGTCCCTCCAGCTCCTCGATCCGCACGTCGTGGTCGTGGCGGATGTGGGGGGTCGCGCAGACGGCCTCGATCCCGTCCGCCTCGGCCTGCCGGGCCATCGCGACGCTGTCGTCGGCATCGCGCGCCCCGTCGTCGATCGCATCGAGGATGTGGCAGTGCAGATCGATCACGGCGCCTCCGCAGGCTAACTACCCATTTGCGGGCTGAAGAAGTGCAACCGTGCCACCAAGGTGCAACCGGGCGTTCAGGCACGTGCCCGAGCGGGCACGCCTCTACGATGATCGGCAAGATCATGGACCTGCTCGCGCCGGGCTTGCGCGAGCGGATCGGCTTCAACTCATGGACAAAAAGGCAACCCGCAGAGGCAACTACGAGTCGGGCTCCGACTACGTACTCGAGTACGGCGAGCTCCGCTTCGCCTTCAACGAGGAAGACTTCGCCCAGCGGGTCGAGCAGGCGGCGGTGAAGCTGCGCTTCGTCGACCAGGGCCTCAGCGGCGAGGAGCTGGACGACCTCCTGGACCTCGCGGTCAGCGGCGAGATCGCCGAGCCCTCCTCCCGCCTCGGCGAACACA
Source organism: Solirubrobacterales bacterium (assembly GCA_035318125.1). Classification (GTDB taxonomy): domain Bacteria; phylum Actinomycetota; class Thermoleophilia; order Solirubrobacterales; family 70-9; genus VAYN01. Next base: position 2,049 of record DATHFL010000043.1, read on the forward strand.
TCAACGAGAACTGGGAGGACCTGGTCGGTCCCGCCAACCGCAGCCTCGTCCACTGGATCCGCCGCCTCGTCTTCCGCGGCGCCTGGCTCGACCAGCGGGTCAAGGAGGGCGAGCTCGACGTCGTCTTCGACGAGCGCACCCAGACCTTCGGCTACGTGCAGCCGGACCGCAGCGGCGAACTGATCGAGCTCAGCAAAGAGCCGAGCTGGCGCCGCATCGCCTACCGGCGCTAACGACTCCGAACTTTGGGTCCCTATAGACCCCCAAATCTCGGAGTCGTCAATCGAGCTCGCGGAGCTCGACGCGCGGGGCCAGCTCCTCGATCACCGAGCGGGCGCCGGTGCCGAGGCCGCTGCGGAGGAAGTTGACGGCGCCGGCGGCGGCGCTCAGGCGCAGCACGTCCTCCCACTCGCGCCCGGCGGCGATCGTCGCCGAGAGCGCGCCCATCATCGTGTCGCCGCAGCCCTCGCGGGAGCCGCGCTCGAACTTCGGCGGCTTCAGTTCCCAGACCTTGCCGTCGCGCATCGCCAGGGCGGGGTCGCCGGCGCGGGTGATGATCACCGACCCGGCCCCCTGTTCCTGCACCCGCTCCATCGCCGCCCGCATCCGCTCCTCGCTGTCGACCGGGCCCTCGACGAAGCCGGCCAGCTGCCAGTCGTTGATCTTGACCAGGTCGGGCTTGCCCTCGAGGGCGCTGTCGAGGCGCGGCGAGGAGAGGTCGGCGATCACCGGCACCCCGTTCGCCTTGACGTCGGCGACGAGGCTGCCGTAGATCTCCAGCGGCACCCCCTCGTCGGGGTAGGGGCCGCAGACCGCGAGCAGGTCGCAGTCGAGGGCGGCGGCGATCGTCACCGAGAAGAGGTCGTCGACCTCGTGGCGGGAGGGAGGCAGCGCCGCGCTCTGGCCGACCGGCACCCGCTCGCCGCTGCGGCGGTCGTGGATGTAGGCGCCGCTCGCCTCGGCCGTCTCGACCAGCCGCAGCTCGATCGGCATCTCCGCCAGCAGCGGCCGCAGGACCGAGCCGACCTCGCCGCCGATGAAGCCGCAGAGGACCGGGTCGGCGCCGAGCTCGGCCGCCATTCGCGCCAGCCAGACGCCCTGGCCGGCGGCGTGGACGTGGATGTCGTCGCCGCCTTCGGCGGTGAGGGCCTCGATCGTGATCGAGAGCATCGGGTTGGGGCCGAAAACCGCGACTTTGGGCTTGCGGCTCATGGCCAGAGCCTAGGGGTGGGGGAGAGTCGGCTGGTCGGGTGGGCTTGAAGCAGCATGGACGCTGAGTACCCGGTCGCCACTGATTTCAGGACCCGCCTGCGTGGCCTCGCCTGGCGCGACCGCGAGGACGCCGGCCCGGGGCTGCTGATCCCGCGCTGCGCCAGCGTCCACACCTTCGGCATGCGCTTCGCCCTCGACCTCTACTTCCTCGACGCCGAGGGGCGCGTGCTCTCGGTCCGCCGCCGGGTGCCGCCGCGCCGCGTCGTCTGGCAGCGGGGTGCCGCCGCGGTGCTGGAGATTCCCGCGAGCTGCGGGAATTCCGCCGGCGAGGGGGGAGAGTCCG
>DATHFL010000044.1:0-5181 GCA_035318125.1 Solirubrobacterales bacterium
TGATCCAGATCTACGCCGCGCAGGGGTTCGACCGCTTCCTACTCGCGACCGGCTACATGGGCGAGGCAGTGGCGGAGTTCGCCGCCGCCGAGCGCTGGCCGGAGGGCGTGCGGGTCGAGTGCGTCGAGACCGGGCTCGACACGCCGACCGGCGGGCGGGTGGCGGCGCTGGCGGAGCGGCTCGGCGGCGACCGCTTCTGCGCCACGTATGCCGACGGCGTCGCCGACGTCGACCTCGAGGCGCTGCTCGAATTCCACCAAGAGGGGGATGCGCTGGCGACCGTCACCGTCGTCCGCCCGCACCTGCAGTGGGGCGTAGCAGAGCTCGCTGGCGACTCGGTTGCTGGCTTCGCCGAGAAGCCGCGCAGCGAGCACTGGATCAACGGCGGCTTCTTCTGCTTCCAGCCCGGGGCCTTCGAATACCTCGACGCCGACAGCGTGCTCGAGCGCGAGCCGCTCTCGCGGCTGGCGGCCGACGGTCAGCTTCGCGCCTTCCGGCACGAGGGTTTCTGGGACTGCATGGACACCTACAAGGACGCGGTGGTCCTCAACGACCTCTGGACCGCCGGCCGCGCCCCCTGGCGGATCTGGGACGCGGCGCCGGTGGACGCCTCTTGAAGCGCTCCCTGGTCACCGGCGGCCACGGGTTCGTGGCCTCGAACCTGGCGCGCGCGCTGCTGGAACGAGGCGACGCGGTCAGCGTCCTCGACCTCGCGCCCTCGCCGCGCTCGGGGCTGGTCCTGCAGGGAATCGACGCCGACGTGGAGCTGCTCCAGACCGATCTGCGCGATGCCCCCGCGGTCGAGGCGGCGATCTCGGCCGGCGAGTTCGACGTCGTCTTCCACCTGGCGGCGCAGACCCTGGTCGGTCCCGCGATGGCCGACCCGACCCAGACCTTTGAGGTCAACGTCCGCGGCACCTGGTCGCTGCTGGAGGCCTGCCGTCGCGCCGACGTCCCCGCGGTCGTCGTCGCCTCCTCCGACAAGGCCTACGGGCCGAGCGACGAATTGCCCTACCGCGAGGAGATGCGCCTGCAGCCCGCTTCGCCGTACGAGGCGAGCAAGGCCGCCGCCGACGCGATCGCGCTCAGCTATCGGCCCGCCTACGGGCTGCCGGTGGCGGTGACTCGCTTCGCCAACATCTACGGCGGCGGCGACCCCAACTTCTCGCGCCTGATCCCGGAGGCGATCGCCGCCGTCCTCGACGGCCGCCGCCCGCAGATCCGCTCCGACGGCAGCCCCGAGCGGGACTTCCTCTACGTCGGCGACGCCGTCGCCGCCTACCTCGCGGTCGAGCACGCGGTCGGCGCCGGCGGGCCCGGGGCGGGGGAGGCTTTCAACGCCGGCGGCGAGCGCCCCTATTCTGTGGCCGAGGTGCTGGAAACCGTGGTCGAGGTCTCGGGGACCGACCTGCAGCCCGAATTCCTCGGCACCGGCAACCCCGAGGGGGAGATCGACCGCCAGTACGTCGACTCGACCAAGCTGCGGGAGGCAACCGGCTGGCGCCCCGAAGTCGGGCTGCGCGACGGCCTGATCCGCACGCTCGACTGGTACCGCGACCACCCCGAGTTGCGCCCAGCTCCCGCGCAGCTCTAGAAGTAAGAGTAATACCTGTAATACTCTTACTTCATGAGGATCACCAGCAAAGGTCAGGTCACGATCCCGAAGGAGCTGAGGGACGAGTTCGGCTTTCTGCCCGGCACGGAGGTCGAGTTCGTGGCGGAGAGAGGGCAGATCGAGATTCGCAAGCTCAAGGGGGCGCAAGCCCGCGGGCAAAAGATCGTCGAGGACCTCAAACGGGCGAGTGGCGGCGACATCAAGATGTCCACCGAGGAAATTATGCGTCTAACCCGGGGAGAGGATTGGGGCACCGGACACTTAGAAGAGGGTGATGGCGACCCTTGTTGACTCCAATGTCCTGATTGACGTTCTGTCCGGCGATTCCGCCTGGGGAGAGTGGTCGAGCCAGGCGCTGGCCGAGCTCGGCTCGGAAGGGTCCCTGGTCATCAATCCGGTGATCTACGCCGAGGTCTCCCAACGGTACTCCCGCAAAGAGCTCCTCGATCATGAGCTTCCCGCGGACGTGTTCTTGCGCGCGAGCATCCCCTGGCCTGCTGCCTTCCTCGCCGGCAAGGCGTTTGTCGACTACCGCCAGCGGGGCGGTCAGCGCCGCTCGCCACTTCCCGACTTCTTCATCGGCGCCCACGCAGCGGTTTCGGGCTTGCGGCTCCTGACTCGTGACGCTTCGCGGTACCGGACATATTTCCCGAGCGTGGACCTGGTGGCGCCCGGCTAGGCTGAAGTCCCATGTGCGGGCGGTTCACCAACACCACCAAGGACACGAAGAAGATCGCCGATCGCTTCGAGGTCGAGCTCGAAAAGGCGCTGGAACGCCGCGGGGCCGGCGGCGCCAAAGAGAGCGCCGAGGACGGGGCCGAGGAGAAAGCGCCGCCGGGGTTCGGGCGCTTCAACGTCGCTCCCACCCAGGAGGTGCTGGTCGTGCGCGCCTCGCCCGATCCCGAGGAGGCCGCGCGGGGGGAGCGCGAGGCGCGGCTGATGCGCTGGGGCCTGGTCCCCGTCTGGGCGAAGGACCTGAAGGTCGGCTACCGGATGATCAACGCGAAAAAAGAGAACCTGATGAAGAGCCGCGCGTATTCGCCGCTGGTCGACAAGTTCCGCCACCGCTGCCTGATCGTCGCCGACGGCTTCTACGAGTGGATGAAGGCCGAGGACCCGAAGCAGCCGCGCCAGCCCTGGCACTTCCAGGTCGACGGCGGCGAGCCGTTCGCTTTCGCCGGCCTCTGCACGCGCAAGGAGTGGTCGGACCCCGACGAGCGCGGCTACGACGACGGCTACCTCTACACCTGCACCCTGGTGACGACGACGCCGAACAAGGTGGTGGCGCCGGTCCACGACCGGATGCCGGCGATCCTGCCGAGCCCGGAGGCCGAGGCGGCCTGGCTGCGCCCGGACCTCAGCGCCGAGGACGCGGTGGCGATGTGCGGGCCGCTCGACGCCGCCCGGATGTCGAGCGCGCCGGCCAACCCGAAGCTGAACAAGGTCGGCAAAGGGATGGCCGAGGGCCCGGAGCTGCTGATCGCGCCCCAGACCACGCTCGACGCTTAGCCTCCCTCGCCTTCTTCGGCTTCGCGTTCTTCTTTTTCTTCGGCTTTGCGCTCTTCGGCTTCCTCGTCGATCGGCGGCGAGCGCTTCGCCAGCGCGACCTCGTTGCCGACCGTCGAGGTGCCGGCGCTGGTTTCGAGCTCGCAGCCGATCTCCGCCGCGGGCACGTCGGTCGTTTTCCAGATCGTGAAGAAGGGGAGTTCGAGGTCCCGCTTGGGTTTGCCGGCGATGAAGTACTTAAGCCGCTCTTCGCCGACCTTGTATTCGGGCCATTCGAGCTTGACGCCGCGTTCGGTGGTGAAGCGGGCGGGGCGATCGAGCACTTCCAGCACCGCCAGTTCGCTGCTGTGCGAGCTGAAGTCCATCAGCACCGTTTCCGGCACTTCCTGGTTGTAGATCCCGGCTTCGGAGGAGCGCGGGTAGGTGCCGCGCAGGCCGCCGGCGCTCTGGGCGATTTCCGTCCCGCGGGGCGCCCTCACCGCGCAGACGATGCGACCGCCGCCGATCGGCGACCCGGCGGAGACCTTGAGGGTCGCGCCGGCGTTGTAGAGGGAGTAGCCGCTGACGTTGCTGCCGGTGGCGCGGATCCGCGTGTCGACCAGCTGCATCTCGCCCTTGTTGCCTGGGATCGAAACCGCCTGGGAGTCGGCGACCACCCGCGACTGCACCCATTCCAGGCTCGCCGCTTCGCCCTCGCCCTTGCCGGTGGCGGCGAGGGCGGCGACGACGCAGGCGACGAGGCCGACGACGACGACGATCAGGGCGCCGCGCGGCGGGCGGTCGTCCTGGGGACTGGCTGCCTGGGGGGTCTCGGGCACAGCGCGACAGTATTGGAATCGGTCACGGAATCGCCGAGGAGTCCTCCTGGGTGGCGATACCTCGACCGGGGTGCGGGGTAGGTTCCTTTTGTGGCAGCCAAAGTGACGCGACTGCAGAGCCCCGAGGCGAAGCCGAGGACGGTCGAGGTCCACGGCCGCGCCGTCAACTTCGTCGAAGCCGGATCGGGCCCAGTCCTGCTGCTGATCCACGGGATGGCGGGGACCTGCGCCAACTGGGAGTCGGTGATCGAGCCGCTGGCGCGCGAGCGCACCGTGATCGCCCCGGACTTCCCCGGCCACGGCTCCTCCGCGCCCGGCGGCGGCGACTACTCGCTCGGCGGCCTCGCCAGCGGGCTGCGCGACCTGCTGCTGGCGCTCGGGCATGACCGCGCGACCCTGGTCGGTCACTCGCTCGGCGGCGGCGTCGCGATGCAGTTCACCTACCAGTTCCCGGAGATGGTCGAGCGCCTCGCCCTCGTCTCCAGCGGCGGCCTCGGGCCCGACGTCAGCCCGGTCCTGCGCGCGGCGGCGCTGCCCGGCGCCGATCTCTTCATCTCGGCGACCGCGGGCATCGGCAGCCGCATCGGCTCGGTGGTCGGCCGGGGCTTCGGTCTGGTCGGGATGCGTCCCAACGCCGACCTCGCCGAGGTCGCCCGCGGCTACGCGACCCTCTCGGACTCCGAGCGCCGCAAGGCCTTCCTCGCCACCCTGCGCGCGGTCGTCGGCACCGAGGGGCAGCGCGTCGCCGCCATCGACCGGCTCTACCTAGCCGAATCCCTGCCGCTGCTGATCCTCTGGGGCGAGAACGACCCGATCATCCCCGTCGACCACGCCCGCGAGGCCCACGCCCAGCTGCCCGCCAGCCGCCTCGAGGTCTTCGAGGACACCGGCCACGTCCCCCAGCTGGAGCGCCCCGGCCGCTTCATCGCCGTCCTCGAGCGCTTCCTCGCCGAAACCGAGCCGGCGGAATTCGACCGCGACGAGTGGCGGGCGCGCTTCAAAGCCGCGGGGAGCTAGATGAGTAGTTCCACGAATCGCTCCGGCCGGGAGGCCGGGCAGGGGTAGGGAGCAACGCGGTCGAAGTCGGCGGTGTCTGCCGCACCCGACCCAAGGAGGGCCAAGATGCTCGCCGACCTCGACCTGCTGCTCACTGCGGTGTTCTGCACCGCCGACGATCTCCTGCCCGAAGGCAAGAAGAACGCCCGTCGCAGATTGACCGACGCGGAGGTCGTCACCCTCTGC
>DATHFL010000045.1:0-3499 GCA_035318125.1 Solirubrobacterales bacterium
TTTCTATCTGCTGGGTGGAAAAGTTGATGCAGTTCGGGGGAGTGGTCCTGCCAGCGGATGCCGCGGCCGCCGATGTCGGTGTCGCTGATCGAGGAGTAGAAGGGGACGGCTTCGGTTAGTGCGGCGAAGGCGGTGGGCTGGGAGTCGATTCCGGTCTCCAGTCCTAGCTTCGAGGCGAGCTCTGAGAGGACGGCGAGGTTGGGACGGATGTCTCCTGGCCTGGAGGCACTTGGCCTTACCCGCTGCAGTCGGCCGTCGGGGTGGGTGACGGTGCCGTCTTTCTCGGCGTGGGTCTCAAGAGGCAGCACCACGTCTGCCTTGGCCGTCGTCTCGTTCTCGTGCATGGAGAACACGACCAGGTGGTCACAGGCCGTCAATGCCTCTTCCCAGGCGGGGGTGTCGGGGAAGTCGCGGAGGGGGTCGCAGCCGAAGAGGATCAGGGACGAGAGCTCGCCGGAGATGAGGGCTTCGCGGATTTGTTCGGTGCTCATCCCTGCGGTGGTCTCGGCGAGGCCGGGGGCGGCGTCGGGGAGGACGCCTACCTCGCGCAGGCCGCGGGCGTTGGCGGTGTCGGGGATTTCCAGGAGGCCCGAGTCCTCTTTCTCGGCCAGGCCGAGGGTGGCGGCGACGTCGAGGAGGGCCTTGACGGTGGCGCTGTCCTCGCGGCCGATCCGCTCGCCCCAAAGGACGACGACCCGCTCGGCGTCGCGGAGGACGTCGGCGACGGCGTTCTCGGGCGCTTCGGGGTCGGCGTTGCGCAGCGTTCCGGCGAGGCCCATCAGGAAGGCGGTGGCGCCGCCGGGGGCGTAGCGGACGCTTGCCGCGGCGCCGCCGTCGAGGGCGGTCGGGCGCTCGGTGGCGACGGCGAGCCTGGCGCCGTTGCGGCGGATCGCCTTGCGCACCCGCAGGTCGAGGATCGGTGAGCTGTGCAGCGGGTCGGTGCCGAGGACGAGGATCGCGTCGGCCTCGTCGAGGTCGCGCACCCGGGCCGAGATTGCCGGCTCGGCCAGCCGCGCCAGCACCTCGCGCCGCGGCCCGCGCGAGGGGCGGGAGTCGATGTGCGGCGAGCCGAGCGCCTCGCGCAGCAGCCGCTGCAGCAGGAAGCCCTCCTCGTTGGAGGCGTCGCCGACGATCGCCGCGACCCGGCTCGGCGCATCCGACTTCGACCCCACCTGGGTGTGGTCAATCTCGGCTGCGGTGCGCAGCCCGTCCACGGCTGCCTCGATGGCCTCCTCCCAGGACGCCGGTACGCCGCCCTTCAGCCGCGGCCCGGTCACCCGCTCCGGCGCGTCGAACATCTCGAACCCGTAGCGGCCGCGGTCGCAGAGCCAGCCGTCGTCGACCTCGGCGTTGTCGCGGGCGATCACCCGTTTCACCTTCTCGTCGCGGACCGTGAAGCTGACGTTGCACTGGCTCGGGCAGAGCGTGCAGACCGAGCCGGCGTGCTCGATGTCCCAGGGCCGGGCACGGAAGCGGTAGGTGTAGCTGGTCAGCGCCCCGACCGGGCAGATGTCGGTGATGTTGCCGTGGAACGGGGCCACGTAGGGGCGGTCGTCGAAGGTGCCGACGTAGGTGCGGTCGCCACGGTCGAGCAGCTGCAGCTGCTCGTCCTCGGAGACCTCCTGGCTGAAGCGGACGCAGCGGTAGCAGAGGATGCAGCGCTCGCGGTCGATCGCGACCAGCGGCGAGAGTTCGATCGGCTTCTCGAAGTGGCGCTTTTCGTCGATCACCCGGCTCTTCCCCGGGCCCCAGCCGTAGGAGATGTCCTGCAGCGGGCATTCGCCGCCTTTGTCGCAGACCGGGCAGTCGAGCGGGTGGTTGACCAACAGGAACTCGACCACCGCGCTCTGGGCCTCCTTCACCTGCTCGGTGCGGGTGTGGACGACCATCCCCTCGCGGACCGGGGTCGAGCAGGAGGTCTGCAGCTTCGGGATCCCCTCGATCTCGACCAGGCACATGCGGCAGGCGCCGACCGGCTCGCCGAGTTTCGGTTCGTAACAGAAGTAGGGGATCTCGACGTCGCCCTTGCGGGCGGCATCGTGGAGCATCTCGCCCTCGATCGCGGCGACCTCGCGCCCGTCGATCGTGATCGTCACCTCGCGGCCCTTCGGGCTCATATCGACGCCCCCAGGGTCTCCGGCGGCGCCTGCACGACGGCGTGCGGGTCGAGCACCAGCTCGGGGTCGGCCATCACCGTTTCGAACTCCTCGCGGAACTTGCGGACCATCGCCCCGACCGGCATCGCCATCGAGTCGCCGAGCACGCAGAGGCAGTGGCCGATGATGTTCTGCTGGACCGAGCTGACGATGTCGAGGTCGATCGGCGTCGCCTCGCCGCGGACCATCCGCTCCAGCATCTTCACGGTCCAGTTGGTGCCCTCGCGGCAGGGGACGCACTTGCCACAGGACTCGTGGTGGTAGAAGCGCGCCGTCCGCAGCGCCAGGTGCGGGATCGAGACGCGGTCGTCGCAGACGATGATCGAGCCGGAGCCGAGCATCGAGCCGGCTTCGGCCATCGCCTCGAAGCTGTAGGGGAGGTCGAGGCCCTCCTCGGCGGTGAGGACCGGCGAGGAGGAGCCGCCGGGGAAGAAGGCCTTGATCTCGTGGCCCTCCTCGGGGCCGCCGGCGAGGTCGCAGATCAGCTCGCGGGTCGGGACCCCCAGCTCGACCTCGTAGTTGCCGGGGCGGCGGACCCCGCCGGAGATCGAGACGACCTTGGTCCCCGGCGACTGCTCGGTGCCGAAGCCTTTGAACCACTCGGTGCCGTGGCGGACGATGTGGGGGACGTTGGAGAGGGTCTCGACGTTGTTGATCAGGGTCGGCCCGCCGTAGAGGCCCTGGACCGCCGGGAACGGCGGCTTCAGGCGGGGGTTGCCGCGCTTGCCCTCGAGCGCGTCGAGCAGGGCGGTCTCCTCGCCGCAGATGTAGGCGCCGGCGCCGCGGTGGACGACCAGCTCGAGGTCGCGGTGGCAGCCGAGGATGTCCTTGCCGAGGTAGCCGGCCTCGTAGGCTTCGGCGACCGCCCGGTCGAGGATGTCGGCCTGCTCGGCGTACTCGCCGCGGATGAAGATGAAGGCGTGGCCGGCGCCGGCGGCCAGCGCCGCGATCGCGATCCCCTCGATCAGCTGGTGGGGGTTGCGCTGCATCAGCTCGCGGTCCTTGAAGGCGCCGGGCTCGGACTCGTCGGCGTTGCAGCAGAGGTACTTCGGCATGTCGCCGCGGGGGAGGAAGGAGGCCTTTTTGCCCATCGCGAAGCCGGCGCCGCCGCGGCCGCGCAGGCCCGAGTCTTCGAGCTCCTGCAGGATCTCGTCCTGCTCCAGATCGCGGTAGGCGCGCTCCATCGTCTGGTAGCCGCCGGCCAGCCGCCTGTAGCCGTCGAGGGTGCGCAGCGCCGGGTCGGAGGCGTGCTCGAGCAGCAGGCGCTTCTCCAGCCGGTGCGCCATCAGGAGTCCCCCGCCAGCCCGCGCTTCGCCAGCGCCTTCTCGGGCAGCACCTCGCCG
>DATHFL010000046.1:0-4436 GCA_035318125.1 Solirubrobacterales bacterium
CAGAAGGGCAGCTGGGTGACCGCATAGAGGAGCACGGTGTAGAGGAGGATCTGGCGCCGCGTCTCCTGCTCGCCGCGGACCACCGGCAGCATCGGGATCCCGGCCTTCGCGTACTCGTCCTTCATCAGCAGCGAGAGTGCCCAGAAGTGCGGTGGCGTCCAGAAGAAGACGATCGCGAACATGTAGAAGGCCATCCCGGAGAGGCCGCCGGTGACGGCCGCCCAGGCGACCAGCGGCGGGACGGCGCCGGCGGTGCCGCCGATGACGATGTTCTGCGGCGTCCGCCGCTTCAGCCAGAGCGTGTAGACGCAGACGTAGCCGAGGAAGCCGGAGAGCGAGAGCGCCGCCGCCAGCGGGTTGACGGCCAGCGCCAGCAGCAGGAAGGAGGCGGCGCCGAGACCGAGGCCGAAGGCGATCGCGGCGCCGGCGGAGATGCGGCCGGAGGCGACCGGGCGGTCGGCGGTTCGGGCCATCGTGCGGTCGATGTCGCGGTCGATGGCGTGGTTGATCGCGCCGGCGCCGCCGGCCGAGAGGGCGCCGCCGAGTCAGGTGAGGAAGACGAGCCCGGGCGAGGGATCGCCGGCCACGTACATCGTCGTGATCGTCGTGAACAGCAGCAGCGACTGGACCTTCGGCTTGGTCAGCGTCAGGTAGTCGCGGAGTAGCGCGGGAACCGCCGGGCGCCGCGCGAGGGTCGCAGTCTGGGCACCGCTCATGCGGGCCTCAGGCTACCGGCTGGGACTCGCGAGCCCGGGCCTGCTCGGCGCGGCGGGTGCGGTGCTCGATCGCCTCGCGGATGTCGCGCAGCGGGCGGGGGCTGCGGACGTCGGGGAGGACGTCGAAGTTGTGCGGGTCCGGGGGCGAGAGCGTGAACCACTCGAGGGTGTCGCCGCCCCACGGATCGTGACCGGCCTCGGGGCCGTTCTCGCGGCTGAAGATCGCGTTCAGCAGCGTCAGCAGGACCCCGGCGAAGAGGACGAGGACGCCGATCGAGGCGATCACGTTGTAGGCGGTGACGCCGTCGTCGCCGAAGTACTTGTAGGCGTCGACGACCTGCCCCTGCTCGGCACCGGCGAAGAAGAGCGGCACGAAGCCCAGCACCAGCCCGGCGAGGATGGTCCAGAAGGAGATCCGGCCGAGGCTCTCGCCCATCGTCCGCCCGGTCATCTTCGGGAACCAGTAGTAGAGCGCCGCGAAGCCGCCGAGGACGCTGCCGCCGATCAGCGCGAAGTGGGTGGCCGCGGTGGCGTCGGTCGTGTTCTTCAGCTTCCAGGCGGCTGCGACCAGCGAGTGCGACAGCTCGGCGGCGAGACCGAGCGAGATCGCGAAGACGGCGCCGACGGCGAAGAGGACCGGAGCTCGCATCCGCAGGGTGCCGCCGATCAGGGTCGAGATCAGGTTGAAGATCACGAGCCCGAAGGGGACGATCAGGGCCAGCGCCATCAGCATCGCGAAGTACATCCAGCCGATCCCGATCGGGGCCGTGAGCATGTTCTGCATCCAGGCCAGGGTCCCGAGCACGGCGATCGCCGCCAGCGAGGCCATCGTCACGGTGCGGTTGAAGAGCGGTTTGCGGGCGAAGGCGGAGAAGATTTCGGCGATCGCGCCGAAGGCGAAGATCAGGACCAGCATGTAGGTGCCGCTGTAGAAGATCCAGCTCAGGTGCTGCCAGAGCAGCGGCGCGCCGCCGGAGCCGTCGGAGAAGAAGATGCCGTCGTAGTTGCGGTCGATCATCAGCATCGTCAGCGCCGCCAGCAGCACCGGGCCGATCACGACCAGCAGCCAGGAGGAGACTGCGGCGGCCCAGGCGAAGACCGGCAGCCGCCGCCAGGCCAGCCCCGGCGCCCGCATCCCTCGCAGCGTCGCCACCAGGTCGATCGCGAGGAAGACGAAGCCGAGCGTCGCCAGGCCGGTCGCCGCCGCCCAGGCGTCGACGCCGTTGCTGGAGAGGAAGGCGAGCTCGGTCAGCGGCGCCAGCGGGTTGACGCCGGCCTCGGACGGGGTGAAGAGGAAGCCGGAGTAGAGGACGGCCGCGCCGGCGAGGTAGAGGGCGACGCCGATCTGGCCGAGCCGCGGCAGCGCCGTGCCGCGGGCGCCGATCTGCAGCGGCGCCACGTAGTAGAAGAGCCCGAGCGCGAGCGGGATCGCGAAGAGGAAGACCGCGGTGGCGCCGTAGAGCGAGAGCATGCGGTTGAAGGCGACCGGCGAGAGGAAGGTGTTCTCCGGCACCAGCAGCTGCAGCCGCATCAGCAGCAGCTCGACGCCGGCGATGAAGAGGAAGCCGAGCGCGGCGGTGATCAGGATGCGGCCGAGGTCCTTGTGGTCGGCGCTGGTCGCCAGCTCCGCCCAGCGGGGCCGCTTGGCGGGGTAGCCGTCGACGACGAGCTCGGGGCGGGGGCTGGCGCTCATGGCGTTTCTCCCTTTTCGATCAGGTCGACGACCCGGTCCTGGGCGGAGTCGATGTCGCTCTTCAGCTGCTTGACGAAGGCTTCGTACTCCTCAGGCGAAACGACCTCCACGGCGGTCCGCATCGAGGCGTAGGCCTGGCCGGAGAGGGTTGCGGAGCCGCCCTCGTAGGTGCCTTCCTCATCGGCGCTGAAGACGACGTCGTGCGCCTTCCCAGGCACCGCGTCGGCCTTGGGAGCGAGCTCTTCGACGTTCCAGGTGTGGACGACGTCGGTGGAGAGCAGTTCCAGCTCGACCGCGGTGTCGACCGGGACGACCAGCTTGTAATAGGAGAAGGAGCCGTTGGGGTAGTCGTAGCGCCACAGCCACTGCTGGCCGGTGGCCTTGATCTTCAGCGGCTGCGACTGCGCCGAGGCGAGGCCGGCCTCGCCGGTGCTCGGGGTTTCCCGCGCGTTGTCGGTGAAGACGACGCCGAGGACGAAGAGCAGGGCGGCGAAGACGGTGAGGACGGCGCCGACCCGGAACTGCAGGCCGCGGCCGCTCGACAGCTGGCGCGGCTCGGCACCGCGCTCGGAGCGGTAGCGGCGCACCGCGTAGACGAGCGCGACGTTGACCGCGACCACGAGGATCGCGGCGGCGATGAAGCCGATCCAAAGCAGCGTGTCGATCTGGTCCGTGCCAGGGGAGTGGGGCGCCAAAGCGCGGCCATTCTATTCAGGCGAGGCGGCGCCGCGGCGTCCGGCCGTCCCGCGGTTCCTTTCGGACCCGTCGCGACCGAAAGGAACCGCGATCTCCGGGTCGCCGACCTATACTCGCCGCCCCTATGAGGAGGCGCTCCCGGCCATCACCCGCGCTTCGCTTCACGGTCCGGGCCGGCGGCGCGGCGGCGATCGGCACCGCCGTCGCCGTGCCCCTCCTGCGGCGCCGCCTGCGGGTCCCGGCGCCGGTCACGGTGGCCGCCTGCGCCGCCGGCCCGCTGGCGCTGGCGGTGCTGCAGCCGCGCTCCAAGCGCCGCGACGTCGCCCTCTTCGCCTTGCAGATGTGGGCCTTCACCGTCGCCCACGAGCTCCCTTACGACGACCCCGAGCGGCTTCGCAGCCGTCTGCGGACGCGCTACCCGATCGCCGTCGACCGGGCGATCGGCGGCGGCCGCCTCCCCAACGCCCGCCTGCAGCGGGCGCTGGCGCGGCTGCCTCAGGTCGGCCTGGTCAACCGCGCCCTCACCTGGACCCACTGGCTCTGGTTCATCGAGCCCTACCTCTCGCTGGCCCTGATCCTCGCCCGCCACAACGAGCGCTTCCCGCGCGCCGCCCGCCAGATGGCCGCCGTCTTCGACCTCGGCTGCGCCGTCTACTTCCTCGTCCCGACCGCGCCGCCGTGGTGGGCGGCCGAGAACGGGCTGACCGGGGAAGGGGTGCGGCGGATCATGGTCGAGGTCGGCGAACCGACCTGGGGGCGGGCCTGGGAGCGGATGTACGACGCCCTCGGTGGCAACCCCTGGGCGGCGATGCCCTCGCTGCACTTCGCCACCTCGCTGCAGGCCGCGCTCTCGCTCTCCGAAGCGGGCAAGGTCGAGGGGGCGCTGGGGTGGGGATACGCGGGCACCCTCGGCTTCGCCCTCGTCTACCTCGGCGAGCACTACGTCACCGACCTGATCGCCGGCGCCGCCCTGGTGGCGGCGGTGCGGCGGGGGGAGCTTGTGGCGGAACCCGCTGTACGCAGGGTGAACGGGGTCCTGCAGCGTCTGGAGAGGATCGCCAACGGGTAAGTTCTGAGAGGTGTCTCCGGATGAGTCGGCGAACGGGGGGAACCGGATCGCCGAAATGCCGATCTTCACCACGCGACGGTTGATCCAGACCGTCATCGTCGTCTTCCTCCTTCTCGGCGCGATCTACTTCCTCTTCCCGAAGCTGGTCGGGCTCGGCGACGCCCTCAGCCGCCTCGACGAGGCCGACCCGCTCTGGATCGGGATCGCGATCGGCTTCAACGTCGTCGCCTACGCCACCTACATCGCCCTCTTCAAGGCGGTG
>DATHFL010000047.1:0-2328 GCA_035318125.1 Solirubrobacterales bacterium
CTACAACGCGACCAAGCACGGCGTCGGCGCCTTCAGCGAGTCGCTGCGCCAGGAGGTGACGCGGCGCCACCTGCGCGTCTCCCTGGTCGAGCCGGGCGCGGTCGCAACCGAGCTGCAGGACCACAACCGGCCGGAGGTCAAGGAGGCGATCGAAAAACGCTTCGAGGAGATGGGCGTCCTCCAGGCCGAGGACGTCGCCGACGCGATCGGCTACGTGGTGACGCGGCCGCCGCACGTCGCCGTCAACGAGATCCTGGTCCGGCCGACCGACCAAGAGCAATGATCAGCCGGCCGCCCCAACTGGGGCGGCCTGGCAGGGCTAGCTGCAGGGCTTGCTCAGCTGTAGCGCTGGACGACGCCGTCGGCGACCAGCTCCAGCAGCTGCCGCTGTTCGGCGTCGAACTTGGCCCCGGCCAGCGCGCCCTTCGCCTCCGCGACCATCTGCAGCGCCCTCGCCCGCACCCGCTCCAGCGCCCCGGTGGCCGCGATCCGGTCGCAGAGCGCCTCGGCTGCGGCGGCGTCGAGCGCCTGCAGGTCGACCTCGCGGATGCTCGGGTCGCTCTTCGCCGCCTCGACCAGCGGCAGCGTCACCGTGCCGTCGAGCAGATCGGTGCCGCGCGCCTTGCCGGTCCGCTCCGGCGGGCCGCTGACGTCGAGGACGTCGTCGAGCAGCTGGAAGGCGAGGCCGATGCCGGCGCCGAACTCGCGCAGCGCCGCTTCGTCGCGACCGAGCAGGCAGGCGCACTCGAACAGGCGCGCCGTCTTCAGCCGGCAGCGGGCGAGGTAGCGCTCCTCGCCGATCGCGAGGTCGAAGGCGTCCTGGCGCTGGGCGAGCTCGCCGCGGGCGAGGGCGACGGAGGCATCGGCAAGGAGGGCGATCGAGCGCTCGTCCCCGGCCCCGGCGAGCAGCGCGAAGGCGCGTGAGAAGAGCAGGTCGCCGGTGGCTTCGGCGCGCTCGCGGCCGGAGGTGGCGGCGACGGTGGGGAGGCCGCGGCGCAGCGGCGCGTCGTCGAGGACGTCGTCGTGGACCAGCGTCGCCATGTGGACGAGCTCGATCGCAGCCGCGGCCCGCACCGCCGCCGCGTCGCCTTCCGGGCCGGCGCAGAGGAGGACGAGCATCGGCCGCAGGCGCTTGCCGCCGGCGGCGAGCGTCGCCCCGGCGTCCTCGCCGAGCGCCTCGCCGTGGCCGGCGATCGCGTCCCGCAGCAGCTGCTCGACCTCGCCGAGGCGGGCGGGCAGCCAGCGGCTGGAGGCGTCGAGGACCGCCGTCACCGGCGGTGGCACGGAGGAGGGCCGAGTCACGATGCGGTGAGCGGGCTCACCCGCGGACGCCGCTGTGGATCGCGATGATCCCCCCGGCGAGCACCGTGTAGCGGATCGCTTTGAAGCCGGCGTCGTCCATCTTCTCCGCCAGGCCGCGCGGGCTGGGGAAGCTGCGGACCGACTCCGGCAGGTACGAGTAAGCCTCGGGGTCGCTGGAGAGGGAGCCGAGCAACGGCACGATGCGGTCGAACCAGAGCGAGTAGAAGAGCGAGAGCGGCGGCCGCTGCGGCTGGGTGATCTCGAGGATCACAGCGCGTCCGCCCGGCTTCAGCACCCGCGCCATCTCGCGCAGGCCGCGGTCGAGGTCGGCGAGGTTGCGGACCCCGAAGCCGACGGTGACGGCGTCGAAGCGCTCGCCGTCGTAGGGCAGCTCCAGCGCGTCGGCCCACTCGAAGCGGACGCCGGTGACGTCACGTTCCGCCGTCTTCTCGCGCGCCAGGTCGAGCATCGGCTCGGAGAAGTCGCAACCGACGACGTGGCCGCCCGGCGCCACCAGCTTCGCCAGCTCCAGCGCCAGGTCGCCAGTCCCGCAGCAGACGTCGAGGGCGGCGTCGCCCGGGCCGAGGCCCGTCCGCGCCGCGGCCCGCTCGCGCCAGCGGTGGTGCAGGCCCGCGGTCATCAGCGAGTTGAGCGCGTCGTAGCGCCCCGCGACGCGGTCGAACATGCGGTTGACCTGGCCGGCGAAGTCCGGCGATTGGCGGTTGTCGTTGATCGTGTCCATGGGATTCAGGGCCCCGGCCCCGTCCCGACCGCCTGTCTAGTCGAGCGAGGAGAGGAAGTCGGCCAACTGTTCGGTCTTCTTCGGTCCCAGATCGCGGAAGGAGGGCATGATGCCCGGCCCGATTTCGACCGAGCGAATGATCGCAGCCCGCGGGATCCGCGAGGCGATGTGGGTCAGCTCCGGGCCCGGGCCGTGGTTGCCGTTCTCGCCCAGCTTGTGGCAGGCGAGGCAGCCGGCCGCGGCGGTGATCTCCTTGCCGGCCTCGTAGCGCGGCGCAACCTCCA
>DATHFL010000048.1:0-14763 GCA_035318125.1 Solirubrobacterales bacterium
CGCGGCGCCCGCCGCGGCTTCGGCCGAGAGCACCGCCGTCGACGCCGAGGGCGTCAGCCAGGAGGAGGCCGAGACGGTCGCCGCCCCAGTCGAGGCCGAGGCAGCCGCCGAGGAGGCTCCGGAGACCGAGGCTTCATCCGAGGAGGCTCCGGAGGCTGAGGCCGAGGCGCCCGCTGAGGCCGAGGAGGAGGCGCCGGCCGAGCCGGAGGCGGCAGCCGAGACTGAGACCGAGACGGCGGCGGAGACGGACGCGGACGCGGATGCGCCCGAGGCCGAGGAGACCGAGGACACTGCAGCGCCCGAGGACGCCGAGGACGAGGAGCCGGCCGAGTCCGGCGACTCCGACGAGGACTCGGCAGCCTGAAACTTCGAATCCCGAAGCCGGAAAGCAAAGGCGGCGGGCTCCTCGAGTTGGCCGTCATCGTCGTGCTGGCCCTGGGCCTGGCGCTGGGGATCCAGGCCTGGATCGTGAAGCCGTACCAGATCCCCTCCGCATCGATGGAGCCGACGCTGGACATCGGCCAACGGGTCCTCGTCAACCGCTTCATCTACCACTTCAGCGACCCGCAGATCGGCGACATCGTCGTCTTCCACCCGCCCGCCGGCGCCGACTTCGGCACCAAATGCGGGGTGCAGCCGAAAGGCGGCGAACCCTGCCCGCAGCCGACCGCGGCCGAGTCGGATCAGAACTTCATCAAGCGGATCGTCGCCGGGCCCGGCGACACGCTCTCGGTCAGGAACGGGCACCCGGTGGTCAACGGGGTGGAGCAGACGGACGAGCCCTTCATCAACCCCTGCGGCAACGCCGGACCCTGCAACATGCCGAAAGAGATCACCATCCCGCCCGACCATTACTTCATGATGGGCGACAACCGTGGAGCGAGCGACGACAGCCGCTTCTGGGGCCCCGTCCCCCGAGACTGGATCATCGGTGAGGCCTTTGCCACCTACTGGCCCCCGAACCGCATCGGCGGGCTCTAAGGCCCCCAAGGGCAAGACCCACCGCCGCCGGCTGGCGCGCAGCCGGCGTCTGTTCGCGTTCGACCGCGGCCTGCAGAGCCGCTTCGTCGCCGGTGCCGACGAGGCCGGGCGCGGCTGCCTCGCGGGGCCGCTGGTCGCCGCCGCGGTCCTGCTCGACTACGAGCGGCTCTCCCACGCCGACCGCCGCGCCCTCAGCGGCCTGCACGACTCCAAGCAGATGACCGAGGAGCGGCGGCTGGAGATGTACCCGTGCGTGCTGCGGGCGGCCGAGCGGGTCAGCGTCGTCGTCCGCTGCGCGGGAGGGATCGACCGCCGCGGCCTCCACAACACCAACATCGAAGCGCTGAGCCTGGCGCTGGAGCGGCTGGAGCCGGGGGAGGAGGCGATCTGCCTGGTCGACGGCTTCCGCCTGCCGCGCTGCCAGGTCCCGCACCGGCAGGTGATCCAGGGCGACGGCACCAGCGCCGCGATTGCCGCCGCCTCGGTCGTCGCCAAGGTCACCCGAGACCGCTACATGCGCGCGGTCGCCAGCCAGCACCCGGGCTGGGGCTTCGAGGAACACGTCGGCTACTCGACCCCGGAGCACCGCCAGGCGATCGAGGAAATCGGGATCTCGCCGCTGCATCGACGCTCGTTCCAATCTGTGGCCTATTCACAGCTCGAGCTCGGCTAACTACAAATCGTCCCCGGTATGCGGGGACGATTTGCAGTTAGAAGGCGCCCTTGACGTACTCCACGTCGACGGCGCGGCCGCTGCGGTCGAGGGTGACGCCGACGGCGTCGAAGCGGATCTCCTCGTAGCGCGGCAGGTCGCGGCGCTCCGCCATCCAGGCGGTGGCGAGGCGGCGCACCCGGCGCTGCTTCTGCGGCCCGATCGAGAGAATCGGCCGCTCGGGGCCGAACTGCGTCCCCTCACGCGCCGCCTTCACCTCGATGAAGACGAGCGTGCTCCCGTCCATTGCGACGACGTCGAGCTCGCCGTAGCGGGTGCGGGCGTTGCGCTCGACTATCTCCCAGCTGGCCGCGGCTAGCTTGGCGGCGACGAGGTCCTCGGCGATCTGGCCGGTGCGGCGGCGGGCGACGGTCACCTCCCCCTAAGGGTCGAAGCGATACGAACTCTCCCCGTCTTTCGTGGCGAAGAATTTGCATTTTGCGCGCAACGCGTGCGCCCGCGCCGCCTAGCGTGGCTCCCGTGCTCGCCACCGCCAGGACCTTCACCCTCGACGGCATCTCCGCCCGCCCCGTGCAGGTGGAGGTAGACGTGCACAAGGGCCTGCCGAACTTCACGATCGTCGGCCTTCCCGACGCGGCGGTGCGGGAGGCGCGCGAGCGGGTGCGGGCGGCGCTGGTCAACTGCGGCTTCGAGTTCCCACTGCGGCGGATCGTCGTCAACCTGGCGCCGGCGAGCCTGCGCAAGGCGGGGCCGGGGATGGACCTGGCGATCGCGGCGGCGCTGCTGAGCGCCTCGGAGCAGCTGGAGTGGGAGGGCCTGGCGCGGGTGGCGCTGGTGGGGGAGCTGGCCCTGGACGGCGCGACCCGCCCGGTGCAGGGGGCGCTGGCGATGGCCGAGGCGGCGCGGGAGAGCGGGGTGGAGGGGATCGTGGTGCCAGCCGCGAACGGCGCCGAGGCGGCGCTGGTGGAGGGGATCGGCGTGATCGCGATCGAGGCGCTGGGAAGGCTCTCAGCCCTAGCATCGGGCGAGTGGGACCCGCCGCGGCCGGAGCCGCTGTCGCTCCAGCTGGAGGCGCCGCCCGGCGCCCCCGACCTGGCGGACCTGCGTGGGCAGCCGCACCTGCGACATGCGCTCGAGGTGGCGGCTGCGGGCGGGCACAGCCTGCTGATGGTCGGCCCGCCGGGGGCCGGTAAGTCGCTGGCGGCGAGCCGGCTGCCGTCGATCCTGCCGCCGCTGGCGCCGGTCGAGGCGCTGGAGGTGGCGCGGATCGCCAGCGCCTGCGGCCGGCTCGGCGACGGTCTCCCTCAGGGCCGTCCGTTCCGGGCCCCGCATCACACGATCAGCGCCGCCGGTCTGATCGGCGGCGGCGCGCCGCCACGGGCCGGAGAGGCGACGCGGGCGCATCGCGGCGTCCTCTTCCTCGACGAGCTCTGCGAGTTCCGCCGCGACGCCCTCGAGGCGCTGCGGGCGCCGCTGGAGGCGGGGGAGGTCTCGATCTCGCGCGCCGGCGGCCAGCGCACCCTGCCCTGCCGCTTTATGCTCGTCGCCGCGGCGAACCCGTGTCCCTGCGGCCGGGGCGAGATCGACCCCGACTGCTCCTGCGCGCCGTATGACGTGCAGCGCTACCAGGGAAAGCTGAGCGGCGCCCTGGCGGACCGGATCGACGTCCTCGCCGCGGTGCGCCAGCCGAGCGCGGCCGAGATCGGCGGCGCCCCGGGCGAGTCCTCGGCGCTGGTGCAGGACCGGGTCTGCGCGGCGCGGGAGCGGCAGGAGCGCCGTCTCGGCCCGGGTCGCTGCAACGCGGAGATGACCCCAGCGGAGGCTCGCGCCTGCACGCTGAGCGAGGGAGCGGCGACCCTCCTCGCCGACCTCTACGCGCGCCAGCGCCTCAGCGGCCGCGCCCACGACCGGGCGCTGCGGCTGGCGCAGACGATCGCCGATCTCGACGGCGCCGGGGCGATCGGCGAGGAGCAGATGGCGCAGGCGCTGCAGATGCGGAGGCGGGACCATGGCTGAGCCGGGCGCCTGCATCGAGTGCCTGCGCCGCGCCTGGTTGCTGGCGGCGCTGGGGCCGTACGTGGAGAAGATCGCGACCGGCGAGGTCGGCGCCCGCTCGCCGGAACTGTTGCGGCTCTCGAACGAGGAGCTGGTCGAGGTGGCGGCGCCGAAGGTGGCGGTGCAGATGCTGGGGCGGATCGCGGCGCTGTCGGAGGAGCGGCTGAACGAGGAGCTGCTGCTGGCCGAGTGCTGGGCCTGCTGCCGCCACGGCGACCTCTACCCGGGCGCGCTGCGCGACGCGGCGGACGCGCCCTGGACGCTCGTCGGCCGTGGCGACCCGGTGCTGCTCGATGGCCTCGAGCCGTTCGAAGCGGTGACGATCGTCGGCGCCCGCCGCGCCACCGCCTACGGGCGCGAGATCGCCCGCGAGCTGGGGCGGGAGTTGGCCGCTGCTGGCATGGTCGTGGTCAGCGGCCTCGCCTTCGGCATCGACGCCTGCTCGCACCGCGGCGCCCTCGACGCCGCCGGTCGCACGATCGCCGTCCTCGGCTGCGGACCCGACGTCGCCTACCCGGCGAGCAACCGCTCGCTCTGGCGGCGGATCTGCGAAACGGGCGCGGTCGTCTCGGAGTTCCCGCCCGGCGCCACTCCCTGGCGCTGGACCTTCCCCGCCCGCAACCGGATCATGGCCGCGCTGGCGGGGATGACGGTGGTGGTCGAGGCCGCGACCCGCTCCGGTTCGCTGATCACGACCGACCTCGCCGCCGACCTGGGTCGCGACCTCGGCGCCGTCCCCGGCCCGGTCACCTCCCGCGCCTCCGCCGGCCCCAACGGCCTCCTCGCCGCCGGCGCCCACGTAATCCGCGACGCCCAGGACGTCCTCGACGCGATGCTCGGCCCCGGCCGCCGCCAGATCGAGCGCCCCGCCCCAACCCTCGACCCCGACCTCGAAGCCGCCCTCGCCGCCGTAGAGTCCGGCGCCTCCAGCTGCGACGCCGTAGCCACCGCAACCGGCCTCACCGGCCCCGCTGCGGCAACCGCCCTCTCGCGCCTGGAGCTGCTCGGCTACCTCACCTGCTCCAACTTTGGTTCGTACAGCAGGACGCTGCAACAGAAAGATAAAGCAACATGCTCTGAATAGTAAGGGCGAACCACTCGGTATTATCAGGAGAAGTGGCCTTAGTGCACCTAAAAATGCTTCGAGGAAAACTTGAGGAGTCTCCCGATACCTCCACCCTTGAGATATACGCCGAGTCGGTGATAGGTGAGTTGTATCCGCCGCTATTGAAGGGAGCTCTAAAATTTCAAGCGAGAGCACTTGGGATTGGCTCAGAGGAGCTTCACGCAGCCACCGGCAAACAACAATACGGGCGACCCCCTCGCTACGGTGAGGTTTTCCCAACGCCCCATGGAGTCGTGGCAATAGAAGTCAACAACCCTGAACCTCGATATAAAGCAGGTCCATCCGGTAGTCCGGAACTCGCGCCATCTCAGCCCAATCTAACGGTATATGGAATTGGGAGCCAAGACATCGGAAATCCGGTCGCCGAGATTGGCCAACTGCTTGCCGAGAAGTTTGATGTTGATCTGCTGGACTTTCGCTACACCAGCGAAAAATTTAACTCTCTTAAGGCTGATGGACGACTATCACCTTCAATGCCAACGGATGAAGAGAAGCGTAGTGCTCGGCTGCTGAGTGATGACGCGCTCCGACATGCAGCGATCAGAATCGCTTCATCCGGAGGTCTGCTTCGGCAGGAATTGCCGAAGCACCTCGGAGAGGCAGCTGATCGTGCGGATGAGATTGAGGAGTTGCTCCGAAATAGCCCTCTGGTAGATGTGGATTTGGTTGTTACCTGTAAGAGTCGTTCCACCCAAGTTGCCCGAGCTCCGTCGCGTGAGGTCCTAGACGAAATGGGCAGGCAGGGCTTGAAGTGCGCATGTGGACGAAGCGTGCTTGACGAGAGGGTGGAGGAAGCCCTGACTCTCACTGAGCATGGGCGCCAGATGTTGAATGGTAGTTATTGGATGTCAATTTTGATAGTCATCGAGCTGCTTGATCTTGGCGTACTCCTTGAGAATATGTTGATAGAGCAGGTAGCCGGAGGCGATGAGATGGACTTTTTCGCAGATGTAAGCGGTGAGTTGGTTTTGATGGAGTTGAAGGACAAAGAGTTCAATCTCGGAAATGCATACTCATTTGGTTCGAAGACCGGCATCTTCCAGCCATCGAAACCAATGATTGTGACCAGCGCTTATGTTGGAAACGATGCAAAGGAGCATTTCAAGCAAGCTGCGCTTGCGAGGCGTTCGGCAAGCGCTTTTGGAGATCCGGTAGCCGGTCAAGAGATAGAGTACGTGGAGGGTCTTTCCAATCTAAGGCGTCGTCTTGAGCAGGTGGTGGGCGAGATCTACGCACAGGATGCAAAGCAGGTGTTGAATCGAGTCCTACCGTATGCAGCAGCCTCTGGAGAGTCCCTTATTGAGGGGATCAAGGGAGCCAATTTTGCGCTTGTGGCTGAAACGCCCACTGCGGCGACTTCTATAGAGGGCGGCGAGGAAGCTTCGCTTTCTTAGTTCGGTTGTGTTCACGTAGTCGCTCAACTCTTGGCTAGGCTCTACCTGTGTGCGGGTCTATTCCCACGGCACTTTCTATCGCCGGCTCCGACTCCGGGGGTGGCGCTGGGATTCAGGCCGACCTGAAGGCGTTCGCGCGGGTGGGGGTGCATGGGATGACGGCGGTGACGGCGATCACGGCGCAGAACACGGTCGGGGTGGAGGCGGTGCAGGCGATCTCGCCGGGAGTGATCGTCGCCCAGGTGCGGGCGGTTGCCGAGGACATCGGCGTCGATGCGGTGAAGATCGGGATGCTGGGGACGGCGGAGACGGTCGAGGCGGTGGTCGAGGCGCTCAGGTACGTCGGCGACGCCCCGGTGGTGATCGACCCGGTGATGATCGCCGAGAGCGGGGCGGAGCTGCTCGACGCCGGCGCCCGCCAGGCGCTGGCGGAGAAGCTGCTGCCGCTGGCTGCCGTGGTCACTCCCAACATCCCCGAGGCGCGGGCGCTTACCGGCCTTGGCGAGGAGGCAACGCAGGCGGAGCTGGCGCGGGCGCTAGTCGGCATGGGGACGCAGGCGGCAGTCGTCACCGGCGGCCACAGCGAGGCGGTGATCGACGTCTTCTACGACGGTGCCGAGGTCGTCGAGATCGCGGGAGAGAAGCACCCCGACGGCGCCGCCCATGGGTCCGGCTGTACGCACTCGTCGTCGCTTGCGGCCTTTCTCGCGTTAGGGCGAGATCCGCTGGCGGCGGCGGAAGGGGCTCGTGAGATCACCTCCGAAGCGGTCCGCGACGGCCTCCGGGGCATCGGCTCAGGCGCCGGCCCTGTCGATGTCTTCGGATTGCGTTTGGCGAGTTGAACTCCCTATAGCCAGGTCAACTCGCCAAACGCTGGGTGCACGCACTCAGTAGATTTCGTTGCCATGAGCACTAACGGCGACACCGCGACCAAGCTTCCGCGCCCGCGCTCCGCAACCGTCTTCGACGGGCCCGACCGTGCCCACGCGCGCGCCTACATGAAGGGGATCGGCTTCGACGACGACGCGCTCAGCCGGCCGACGATCGGGATCGCCAACACCTGGACCGAGGCGATGCCGTGCAACTTTCACCTCCGCGGGTTGGCCGAGTACGTGAAAGCGGGTGTGCGCGCGGCCGGCGGGACGCCGATGGAGTTCAACACCGTCGCGGTCTCCGACGGGGTGACGATGGGCACCCAGGGGATGAAGGCCTCGCTGGTCAGCCGCGAGGTGATCGCCGACTCGATCGAGCTGATGGCGCGCGGCTACCAGTTCGACGCGATCGTCGCCCTCTGCGCCTGCGACAAGACGATCCCCGGCTGCGCGATGGCGCTGGCCCGGCTCGACGTGCCCTCGGTCCTGCTCTACGGCGGCTCGATCGCCCCCGGCCACTGGCACGGGCGCGACGTCACCATCCTCGACATCTTCGAGGCGATCGGCGCCCACAACGCCGGCGACATGAGCGATGAGGAACTTCACGAGCTCGAGGGCGTCGCCAGCCCCGGCGCCGGCGCCTGCGGCGGCCAGTTCACCGCCAACACGATGGCCTGCGCCTTCGAGGCGCTGGGGATCAGCGCCGGGGGCTCGGCGATGGTGCCGGCCGAAGACGACGAGAAGCCGACCGTCGCCGAGAAAATCGGCGAGCTGGTGATCAACGTCCTCGCCGAGGACCTGCGGCCGAGCAAGATCATCACCCGCGAGGCGTTGGAGAACGCGATCGCTTGCGTCTGCGCCTCGGGCGGCTCGACCAACGGCGTCCTCCACCTGATCGCGCTCGCCCACGAGCTCGGGATCGAGCTGACGATGGACGACTTCGAGCGGATCTCCCGCCAGACGCCGCTCTTCGCCGACCTCAAGCCGGGCGGCCGCTTCGTCGCCACCGACCTCTATGCCGCCGGCGGCGTGCCGGTGATCCTCAAGCGCCTCGCCAAAGCCGGCATCCTCCACGGCGAGGCGATCACGGTCACCGGCCGCACGATCGGCGAGGAGGCGGCGGCAGCCACCGAGGCTCCGGGCCAGGAAGTCGTGCGCCCGGTCGAGGACCCGCTGAAGCCCGAAGGCGGGCTCGCGATCCTGCGCGGCAACCTCGCCCCCGAAGGGGCGGTGGTCAAGGTCGCCGGGACCGAGCGGCGCCAGCAGACCGGACCCGCTCGCGTCTTCGAGTCCGAAGAGGAGTGCTTCCGCGCCGTCAAGGAGCAGAAGATCGAGCCCGGCGACGTCGTCGTCATCCGCAACGAGGGCCCGGTCGGCGGCCCGGGGATGCGCGAGATGCTGCAGGTCACCGCGGCGATCGTCGGCGAGGGCCTCGGCGAGAGCGTGGCGATGGTCACCGACGGTCGCTTCTCCGGCGCCACCCGCGGGCTGATGATCGGCCACGTCGCTCCCGAGGCGGCCAGGGGCGGTCCGATCGCGGCGATCCGCGAGGGCGACGAGATCACCGTCGACATCGACGCCCGCCGCCTCGACCTCGCCCTCTCCGACGAGGAGATCGCGCAGCGGGTGGCCGAGTACGAACAGCCGGAGCCGCTCTACACCCGCGGCGTCATGGCCAAGTACGCGGCGACCGTCTCATCGGCTTCCCGTGGGGCGATCACGGGTTAGGCGACCGCCGTGTCGATTGGCCCGTAACTAGCCGATAGCGGTGTCGTCCCGCCCCGCCGCCTCCAGCGGCCGTGACGACTCGATGAATTCTTCGACCAGCGGGTTCCAGCGGGTCGGTCGCTCGAGCTGGGGCAGGTGCCCAGTGCGCTCGAAGATCTCCAGGCGCGAGCGGGGGATCAGGCGGTGGTACCCGAGCGCCGCCTCGACCGGGACGATCTGGTCGTTGAGCCCCCAGGTGATCAGGGTCGGGATCTCGATCTCCGGCAGCCGCTCGCGGGTGTCGTAGCCCCCGATCGAGACCAGGGCGTCGTAGAAGCCGGGCGCCTGCAGCCCCGGGCGCGTCTGCTCCTGCAGCAGCTCGGGCCGCAGCTTGTTCGGGTTGCGGAAGACGCGGCCGAAGGCGAACTTCCGCCCCAGCGGGCGGGTGATGAAGAACCTGTGGTCGCCGGTGAGGAAGGGGGTCACGGCTTTGGCCATCTGCGCGGCCGCCTCCGCCCGCCGCCCCTGCACCTCGGCGAAGCTGATCCCGGCGGCGGAGACGAGGACGAGGCGGTCGAACCGCTCCGGCTCGTCGATCACCGCCTCGGTCGAGACGAAGCCGCCCATCGAGTTCCCGACCAGCGCCGCCACCCGCTCGATCCCGAGCCGCTCGCAGAAGTCGTGGATCAGCCGCCCGTAGTTGGCCATCGAGATCTCCCACGAGGGCATCGGGCTATCGCCGAAGCCGGGCAGGTCGAGCGCGATCGCCCGGTGCTCGCGGCCGAAGTAGGGGAGGTTCTCGAGCCAGTTGCGCCAGCAGCCGGCGAGGCCGTGGACGAAGAGGATCGGCTCGCCCTCGCCGATCTCCGCGTAGTTGACCTCGGCCCCCGGCAGGTCCACCCGGTGCAGGTGCTCGCGCCAGTCGATCCGCAGCCATTCTGGCGTCGGGTCCGGGTTGCCGTAGTCGGGCGCGGGGAACAGCGGCGCCTTCTCGTCTTCGGGCCGCTCAGGCATAGCCCATCCTTTCCAGCACCGGGATCTCGCGGATCTGCGGCGGTTGCAGGTGGTCTCAGAGGATGCCCCTGGGGCGGTCGTACTGGCGCTCGATCTCGATCACCGCGCGCGGCGTCGCGATCAGGTCGCAGGGCAGGTCGTGGTCGGTGACCATCAGGTGCTGGCGCAGGATCTGGATCGGGTGGACGGTGGTGGCGACGGTGGTGTGGCTGTCGATCTTGCCGGCGTCGGTGAGGATTCCGTACTCGAGGTCGTGGTAGCCGCCGCCTTTGCCGACCCGGGCGCCGCTGAGGTTGACCGCGACCGAGCCGCAGAGGACGAAGTCGATCTCCGGCAGGTCGTCGAGGGCGACGACGCGGCCGTGCTTGAGCGCGCCCTTGATCGTCGCCGCCTCTTTCATCGCCGCCTTCGAGAGGCGTTTCGGTTCCAGCACGCGGAAGGGGTGAGGGTCGCGCAGCCGCGGCACCGCCATGATCACTGTCTTGCCCTCTTCGAGGGCGATCCGCCGCGCGTGCGTCTGCGGCGAGTCCGGGTTGGCCTTGATCACCCGGGCCCGCTTCCAGAGCCGGTGACCGGCGAGCTTCTCGGCCGCCAGCTTCGCCCCGGCGAAGTTCGGGATCCGCCCCTCGGCGCCCGGGAAGCGGGAGACGCCCTCGCGTTCCATCGCCTTCCAGACTTCCTCGCGGACCTCGTCCTTGCTGCGCATCGACCGAAAGATATCCGCCGCCGCTGCCGATAATCGGGTACGTGCATGCAGGGAAGGGAACGGGTAGGAGCGAAAAGGCTCTTTGCCTAGACTTTTTCTCAACCAGTCAGCTCTGACGAAGGAACCACCGCAGTCCAGATGGGAACCAAGACTTCGATAGCGGCGCTGGCCGCGGCCGTGCTGCTGGTGCTCGTGGCCGGCGCTGCCTACGCCTACGACAGCACCCAGAAGGACGAGATCGCCGAGGGCGTGACGATCGGCGGCGTCGACGTCGGCGGCCTCGGCGAAGAGGAAGCCGCCCGCCTGGTCCGCCGCAAGCTGCTGGCGCCGCTGCAGGGCTCGCTCCGCGTCACCTTCCGCAAGCGCTCCTGGGAGCTGCCCGGCAAGGAGCTGGAGATCAGCGCCGACGTCGACGCGGCCGTCGACGAGGCGATCGAAGAGAGCCAGGACGGCGGCCTCCCGGGGCGGATCGTCCGCTACGTCAGCGGCGGCGAGGTCGACGAAAGCATCGACCCGCAGATCACCTACTTCGAGCCGGCGATCAACCGCTTCGTCCGGCGCATCGCCGAAGACGTCAACCGCGAACCGCAGAACGCGGACGTGGAACCGACCGGCGCCGAACTAATTGTCGTCGCCGGCAAGGACGGCCTGAAGCTGCGCGACAACCTGCTCGAGCAGGAGCTGAAGGCGGCGGTGCTGAGCGCCAACGCGCCCGGCGCGATCGTCGCCCGCGCTCACTCGATCGCGCCGGAAGTCACGAAAGACGAGGTCGCGGCCCAGTACCCGACCTATCTGACGCTCGATCGTTACAACTTCACCCTGCGGCTCTGGAAGGACCTGAAGCTGGCGAAGACGTACACGGTGGCTGTCGGCGCGGAAGGGTTCGCGACGCCGGAAGGGCTCTACCAGATCGAATCGATGGAAGAAAACCCGGTCTGGAACGTGCCAGAATCGGATTGGGCCGGCTCGCTGGCCGGGCAGACGATCCCTCCGGGGCCCGAAAACCCGATCAAGGCGCGCTGGATGGGCATCTACGAAGGGGCGGGAATCCACGGCACCGAAGAAACCTCCTCGCTCGGCACCGCCGCTTCCCACGGCTGCGTGCGCATGTCGATCCCCGACGTGGAAGAGCTGTACGAGGAAGTAGAAGTGGGCACCCCCATCTACCTCGGCTGAGAGGCGAGGGGAGCGGCGCATTTCGGCGTCGTCGTTCGGTCACGTGCAGAGCACGCTCCCTCTCTCCTCCTTGAACTGCTTGGTCTCCTCGCCTCTCAGAGGAGCTGGAGGAGTTGACACGAACAAATGGCCGTGAAGTGGGACGCGGCACTCAGCGCTTACGACCGGGACCTCCGCGCTCGCGGCTGCGCCGAGCGGACGCGGCGGGCCTATGGCGTCGACCTCGGCGGCTTCGCCGAGTGGGCGGGGGAGCAGGGGCTCGATCCCGGCGACGTCCGCTACCGCGACGTGCGCCGCTACGGCGCCGGCCTCTCGAACGCCGGCGCGGCGCCGGCGACGGTCGCCCGCAAGCTGGCGGCGGTCCGCGGCCTCTTCGGCTTCCTCGTCCGCACCGGCCGAGCCGGGTCCAACCCGGCCGAGCTTGTCTCCAGCCCGAAGCGCGGCGAAAAGCTGCCGACCGTCCTCACCACCGAGCAGATGCGGACGCTGTTGGAGCGGATCCCGGCACGGACGCCGCTGGAGCTGCGCGACCGGGCAATGTTGGAGCTCGCCTACTCCTGCGGCCTGCGCTGCGAGGAGATCGTCAACCTCGACGAGGGCTCG
The DNA here is from genome assembly GCA_035318125.1 of Solirubrobacterales bacterium. Classification (GTDB taxonomy): domain Bacteria; phylum Actinomycetota; class Thermoleophilia; order Solirubrobacterales; family 70-9; genus VAYN01. Next base: position 12,308 of record DATHFL010000048.1, read on the forward strand.
CTCGACTTCGAGACCGAGCAGCTGCGGGTGCTCGGCAAGGGCTCGAAGGAGCGGCTGCTGCCGGTCGGCGAGCCGGCTCAGCGGGCGCTGCGCCGCTATCTCGACAAAGGCCGCCGTGCCCTCGCCGTCGACCCGCGCGAGCTCGCCCTCTTCCTTTCTAAGAGCGGCCGCCGCCTCTCCAACTCCGACGTCACCCGCCGGCTCGGGCTCTGGACCAGGGAAGCGGCGCTGGCTGCGGGGGTCTCCCCGCACGCACTTAGGCATTCCTTTGCAACTCATCTGCTCGAGGGCGGCGCAGATCTGCGTACGATTCAGGAGCTGCTGGGTCACGCGTCGATCTCGACCACCCAGGTTTACACCCGAGTCGACGCCGCCAGACTGCGTGACACCTACGCTGCAAGCCACCCCCGCGCATGAGCCAAACCCCCGCAAACGAACGTAGAATCGCCTGATGGAAACGGGCGTCAAAGAGGTGGAGCTGCGCGACCTGTGGCGCCGCTACAAGAGCGAGGGGGACGAGAGCGCCCGCGAGCGCCTCGTCGTCGCCTACTCGCCGATGGTCAAATTCGTCGCCGGCCGGCTCGGCGCCGGGCTGCCCTCCCACGTCGAAGACGCCGACCTGATCTCCTACGGCCTGGTCGGGCTGATCGGGGCGATCGAGCGCTTCGAGCCCGAGCGGGGGATCAAGTTCGAGACCTTCGCGATGACCCGCATCCGCGGCGCGATCATCGACGAACTGCGCTCGCTCGACTGGGTGCCGCGCTCGGTCCGCTCCCGCGCGCGCGAAATCGAAACGGTGCAGGCGAAGCTCGAGCACGAACTGCAGCGGGCGCCGAGCGAGGCCGAGCTCGCCGCGAAGCTGAACATGACCGAGGAGGAACTGCAGGGGGCGCTGCTGGAGATCGCCAACTCCGCCGTCTACGCGCTCGACGAGCTCTGGACCGTCTCCGACTCCTCCGGCGACCAGGTCTCGCTGCTCGACACGATCGCCGACGAGGGCGCCGCCGACCCGCAGGAGGCGCTCGCCTCGACCGAGGTCAAGGACCGGCTGACCGAGGCGATCGGCTCGCTGCCCGAGCGCGAGCAGCTGGTCGTCGCCCTCTACTACTACGAGAACCTCACCCTGCGCGAGATCGGCGAGGTCCTCGGGGTCACCGAGTCGCGGGTCTCGCAGCTGCATACCAAGGCAGTGATGCGGCTCAAATCCCACCTGCAGCAGGGCTGAGCCGTGAAGGCGGCGAGGCGCAGGTCACGCCCGCTCCCGCGGCTCGACGAGGGTCTGACGCCCTTCGAGCGCGCGGTCGCCCGCTTCAACGCCAGCGAGGCGGGCCGCGCGGTCTTCGGGCTCACCCGCACGCTCGGCCGGCCCCGTGCCTCCGTCGGCGCCGCGGCGGGCGCTCCCGACGAGGTGCGGGTGACCGTCGCCTGGGAGCTCTGCTGGTACCAGTGGGGGGTCGACGTCGGCGACGAGCTGCGCCCCGTCTTCGAGATCGGCAAGGGTGGCGAGATCGCCCAGCTCGACGCGGCGGCGCGGCAGTGGAACGCCGCGGTCGGCGGCGACGGCAGGCTGGTCCTGCGCAGGGAACCGGTGGCGGCTCGTTGACCCGGGTCACCGTCAACGTCGACGGGGGGGCGCGCGGCAACCCCGGCCCGGCGGCGATCGGCGTCGTCGTCCGCAACGGCGACGGCCGGGTGCTGGAGGAAGTGGGAGAGGCGATCGGCGAGGCGACCAACAACGTCGCCGAGTACCGGGCGCTGCTGCGGGGCATCGAGCTGGCGGCCGCCCATGGCCCCGACGAGCTGGAGCTGATCGGCGACTCGGAGCTGGTCGTGCGGCAGGTCGAAGGTCGCTACAAGGTCAAAAACGCCGGCATGAAAGAGCTGCACGGCGAGGTGAAACGGGCGCTGCGGGGATTCGGCTCCTGGTCGATCCGCCACGTCCGCCGCGAGCAGAACGCCGACGCCGACCGCCTCGTCAACGAGGCGCTAGATGCCTAACTCCCAGTCCATGCACGTCTGGATGACGCGCCTGGCGCGGCGCATCTCTGCGTCCTCGGGCTTGCCTTTGCCACCAGCAAAGGCGGCGCCCTGCGTCCTTGATCTGCTTGGCCAGTCGCGCCCCCAGTCGCACCTGGACTGGGAGTTAGGCATCTGATGCCTGACGGCCCGGCAGAGGGGCGGACGCCGGAGCCGATCGACCCCGGGGTCGACATCGGCCACGTCCACCTCAAGGTCGCCGACGTCGATCGCGCCCTCGACTTCTACTGCGGCATCCTCGGCTTCGAGCTGATGCAGCGCTGGGGCGCCGACGCCGCCTTCGTCTCCGCCGGCGGCTACCACCACCACATCGGCCTCAACTCCTGGTCCTCGAAAGGAGGCTCGCCGCCGCAGCCCGGCACCACCGGCCTCTTCCACACGGCGATCCGCTACCCGACCCGGCGGGCGCTCGCCGACGC